>NZ_CP132194.1:2700000-3000000 GCF_030718935.1 Psychrobacter sp. M13 | reverse complement strand
GATTCTCGCGTAGATTCTTACTGAATATCGATGCCAAAAACGCCAAGCACGAGCACCACAAAAAGCCAGTAATCGCAAAGCTAATGCCTAACATCAAAAATGATACCGTCACATAAGCGTAGCTTGCGTCGATAAAATGCGGGAAAAAAGCGATAAAAAATAGCGCAACTTTTGGATTAAAGACGTTGGTTAATACGCCTTGCTGGTATATCTTCCAACGATCTAACGGTTTTGAGCGAGTAGGCTGTTCACCCTCCAGCAAGCTATCGCTGAGCAGCGACTCACCTTTATTCATTATCATCTTATAGCCCAAATAACATAAGTAGATAGCGCCAATATATTTGACGATTATAAAGGTAAAGGGAGAGTTAGCCAGCAGGATGGATAACCCTAGCGCTGCTAGAACCGTATGTACCAAAATCCCTGAAGTGATGCCCAATACAGAATAAAATCCCGCTCTGCTACCCTGAGAGATACTGCGCGTAATGATATACATGCTATCGGTGCCAGGAGTGACATTTAGCAAAACGCTGGCAGCAATAAATCCTAAGTAGTTTTCGATACCGAACATGGACAGGACTCTTTTTAATGTATTTACACAAGCTCAAGTAACTGTATTTTAAATTAGCTTAAGCGCTTCAAAATCAATTGCTTTCAAAACTTTAAGTTAACTTTTACTACTGTTTAACTCAATAGCTGATAATATATTGCAATAAATAAGACATTTGTTGTTAAAAGGATTCTATATGAAAAGGTTAGCTTGTACATTACTATTATCAGTTTTTACCATTGTCGCTGGGATGAGTGCTGCTCATGCTGAGAGAGTCTGTAAAGTAACGGATCCAACTGGGACGCCACTCAATATACGTGCTGAGCCTAACGGTAAGGTTATAAATAAGCTGCGTAACGATCGAGAAGTTTATATCACCAAAACTACCTACGACTCCAAAGATCGTCCTTGGGTCTATTTGGAAGGTTATTATCAAGGAGAGTATAGATATTGGGGCTGGGCCATTAGAGAGTTTGTCTCCTGCTATAATCAATAAGCAGTTATAAGTTTTAGCTTAAATAATCCTTTAATACTTCATAATAAATAGACTGTTTCTTTGCTACGCTGATGTTCTGTTAATTGTCATAAGCGTAGGATAAGCCTTGTCAAAAATAACTAAATTTCGCTTTCACTTCGGCTATCTCTTATTAGCTATTTTACTTTTCTTAGTTGAGATAGCGATTGCCAAATATATGGGTGGCTGGATAAGGCATTACTTCGGCGATGTATTGGTCGTTATATTGATATATAGCGCCTTGATGACAATCGTTAATTTTAATAGAAAGGCAGTGATCCTATTTACGCTGATATTCGCTTTTGCTATCGAATTTAGCCAATATTTTAAATTGGCGGAGCGTTTGGGATTTGAGCAGGGTAGTGTGCCTTATATTGTCTTGGGTAATACTTTTAGTGTAGAGGATTTAGTCTGTTATGCCGTAGGCTGTCTGCTTATTTTGCTAGTTGAAAGGGTTTTTTAAAAAGTTTACTTTAAATGATTTAGGTAAATTTGCTGGGGTAAAAATCTAGCCTATATCAAAATAGCTATTTTAATGAAACCTATATCTCAATAAATCTTAATTCTCAAAATCCATTTCCTCTACATTGACTATCAGTACACAAATACACCACCTTTTGTGCGTTTAAAACGCTATCATCGTGGCTTTATGAGATTAGCAGTTTCAAGCCATGTCAGGCAAAAAGATAAATATCACTATTGAGTAAACGATGAGCAGACGCGACCTGATTATATTTATTACGCTGTCCTTTATGTGGTCGATATCTTTTGTATTTTATCGAATAGGCGTTCCTGAATTTGGCTCATTAGCCTTTGCCAGTTTGCGAGTGATTTTTGCAGGTCTGACTATGATTATCTTTTTAATAGTCAGCTCAAAAGATCACGCAGGTATCAAAGAGCGATGGAAGATACTCACTATCGTAGGCTTATTCTCTGCCGCGATTCCATTTATCTTATTTTCCTTTTCAGCGCAGACCGTCAATGCAGGCGTGCTCGCCGTTATGAATGCCGCTGTACCGATGATGAGCGGTTTTATTGCCAGTACTTTCTTCAATGAGAGACTAACCAAAAAGCAAATAATAGGCTTAATTATTGGCGTAATTGGGGTAGTTATCTTGATGAGTGAGAGTTTATTCAATGAGTCAGGTTCTAGTGATCTGAGCTCAAACCTTTTGCCACTGGGCTATGCCTTACTTGGCGCGGTCGGCTATGCGGTCGGTGCTAATATCACTAGGAATTACTTAGAAGATATCTCACCTGTAGCGATTACCGCAGGCTCGCTGATTATCGCCAGTTTAGTCATGCTCCCTGTTGCCGCTTATAACTTCCCCTATGGCGCTAGTATTAGCGTAAAGGCATGGGTATCCGTTATTTGTATTGGCGTGTTCTCTACCGCTATCGCGCTGGTGTTTATGAATCAGCTGATCAAAAGCATTGGCCCGATGCGTGCGACCAGCATTACTTTAGTGATTCCTATTTTTGCGATTATCTTAGGGTATTTATTGCTTGGCGAGGCGCTAGATATTGGCGCTATTATCGGCTCAATAGTGATATTAGTGGGTACTTATTTATCACTAAATCTATCTTTTAAAAGTTTAGGTAAGTCATAAAGCTGATCTCTTACAGTCACTAATGTAGATAAAGTTTTTTGAGTATTAGGATAATCAGGCAGAGCGCTATTGGCAAAAGCAGTTTCGATTTTCTGGGTTAGCTGTTCAGCTTGCATTAACAGCGCATCATAATCGCTAGCACCTGATTTTATCGCCAGCAACTCATCACGATTGGGACGCTCAACGATAACTTGCCCAGTAATAGCAATATCATAAGCCATCTCAAGCAAGCGAATGGTGTGCATCATATTTTTGGCATCGTACTGTTTGCCATGCGTGACTGTCGTCTGATAGCGTACTTCATTACGATCGCTTACCCACTGCCAATAGGCGGCGTAATCATTACAATATTTACTAAAGCCGTGCGCATTAAAGGATAGATAAGCTATCGGGATCATACCTTTAGGAATAGCACTAAGCTTAAGCTGAGTAGCTTCAGGTTTTTGAATCAATCCTGAAAAGTTTAGCTTATCGTCAGCATCAACATACATCGCATACATTTGCGTAGATTTTGGCATGACTACCAGACCGATTTGACTTTGACTAAAAGGTTGCTCTTTTAGCCAGTTAGCTAGTGGAATGCTATGATTATTCGCAAATACTGAGCAAAACTCTAAAATCGACTTTTTCTCTTTATCCATTGGATTTACGATTTTTTTGTTAAGTCCACGCGCTTTTTTAATCTGACTATTAGCAAACCCTGCAAAGGTATTTTTACACAACTTGCTAATAAACCACTCAGACAAGAAGCTGTCCATCACAGGATGCCGATAAAGTATCTTTTCAGCTGGAGTCGCCAACAGCTCCATCATGTTTGGATTATTCTGCAACAGCAGCTCGATATATCGGCCCAATTCATAATAGACGATATCATTGGTCGCATTATTCACTTGCGGCACATAATCACTATGTAAGCCAAAATAATGTGATTTTGGTAAATAAAACACTCCTTTGATATCAGTGTCCGACTCAGCGGTCGCTAAGCCATAAGCTCGACTGCCCGAAATGCATTCTAATAAAATTAAATTCTCATATTTTAGATATTCTATCGTGAGTGGAGGTGCTGTTGAATCTATTGCCATCGCTGTTAATCTCACCGTTTATTTACGTAATACTTTTACTGTATAAAGCACTTGCTGAAAAAACTCATTTAGAGCCGTTGCATCCGCTTTGGGCTTTTCTTTAAATACAGGCTGGTCTATATCAGTCCATAGCTGAGCAATAGCATTTTGTAATAACAGTGATATATGTAAGGTATGACGCTCATCGCAGCTACTTTTAAGTTCAATGAGTTGTAAGATAGCCGACTGCGCTTCATCACTAATCAGCTCAAACATTTCACTCATAACCACAGGTGGTGGTGTCTCGTAAGTAATGACCCATTTGGCAGCCAAGAGTGCTCGCAGTAAATAAAACAGCTTTTTTAGCTTAATAGAGGCTGTCAAATCAAGTCCGATACTTGCGGTCTTGGCCATGCCTTGATAATGATGAAAAACAGTAATCGGTTTAAAATACTCTAAACTTATTATTTTTAAAATATCTATCAGCTCTGAGCGCTGTTGATAAGTAATAGGGGAGTGTAACCACTCAAATATCACCGCATTAGACTTATAGATAAGCGTTAAAGCCTTTTTTATATCCCAACCGCCAATATCAAAAGGTACCGATAATAAATCCTCTTCGATAAATTCAAAAGTATCTTTATTATCAAATAGATTCAAATACCAATTAAGCGGATGACAATAAAGTAGGCGTACATCGTAATCACTATCAGGTGAGGCAAAACCCCAAGCCCGACTACCGCTCTCAATAGCGTGCAGGCAAGTTATATTGTAAGAGTCGCAGACTTGTGTGATAGCTTGTTTTATCTGTATTGCATCGTTTTTATTAATTGCGTCTAAGCTCTTGGTCTTATGGTCAGTATTAGTCATAATTTTGTTCTAAGAAAAGAGTGAATAATTGATTATAGTCTGTCTGCACGTCATAAAACCATCAAACTATAAAAAGTGAGAGAAATAATCACGCAAAAAAAAGCCCAATCAAATAAATGATTGGGCTTTTTAGAGTACACCTTATTAGTCTGATCTGATGCTTAATAATGCTAAGCAAAAGCGCTAATAAGTGACGCCGAATAGTGGCGTCCCCAGGGGGATTCGAACCCCCGTTACCGCCGTGAAAGGGCGGTGTCCTAGGCCTCTAGACGATGGGGACGCATAGAGTGTTATAACTATTATTTTTCAATAACGCTACAACGGTACTTCACAATATCAGAATGCTTATCTATTACTAACAAGCCTTGCCTAGGTGCTGATACTGTCCTACTAGCGATATTTATTATAGTAAAGCTAACAATAAATAGATGGTGGAGCTAAACGGAGTCGAACCGTTGACCCCTTGCATGCCATGCAAGTGCTCTACCAACTGAGCTATAGCCCCTCGCTAAGAGTGTGCGTATTTTAGGCAAGTGCAGCGATGTTGTCAATAGCTAATTTTAAAATGATAGTAAATAAGTAAATAAAGGCAATGAAAGCTACTTTTTAGGGTACTAGCGAAAGTATTTTATAAAAATAAATAATGGTTATCCTGCTATATTCGCATTTTTAAGTGTGCCATCAGTATTACCCTCTGCCATAATAATGTGCCCCCAAAACATATCACCGTCATCATAGTAAGCGGTGAATTCGCCATCATCGCTTACAGTTAATTCCTTTAATGAAATTTTATCAATAAAGCTTTCTACTGTAATAGGAAGTAGGCTTTCGCTTTCGTCATCGTCTTGTTGCCAATCGTTTGCAAGCTCAGTTAGTTTTTCTGCACAAAATCGACGTAGCTTTGTATCCCATTCTTCAGCACTATCTAATAAATACTTTAGCTGTACAACCTTCTCTTCAGCATTTTCAGCGCCTTCAATGTAAGCAGATACTGCTTGACTAAGCCAAGAGATAGCACCCTCGTACATATCTAAATCTTTATTAAGTTCCAACTTTCCTACTTGCTCGTCTTCGATAAATACAGGAGTGTTGTAAGCATTTAACACTTGCTGCAACCGATCATCAGTAATTTCATCTGATAATATCTCTAACAGCATAAAACGATGGTTAAGATTAGGCAGATCTAGTCCTAAATCGACAAAATGTTTAGAGTTGATCTCATCAGCGGGCTTTGATAGTCGTACTTTAAGCTTGTACATGCGTAAAGGTTGGAAATTAAATTTTGACGTTTTCTGTTTATTCTCTTCATCAGTAATTTGCCAAACGACTCTATCGTTTACTCTAAACAGCTCATTACTATCACGATCAACATAGGCAATGAACAATTGACTGGCCTGCCAAAGCAGCTCTCCACCTACTTTACCTGCGCCGCCACAAGAATCAGGCGTTAAAATAATAATTTGTTTTTCTTCAGAATAGAATCTGCTACCGAAAGCTACTCGTTCTTGCTCAATCTTTTGTTGATCGTCCATAGTAAAGGCCGTCCTTAGATGATTATCAGGCGAGAATGCGTCTAACCTATATTTACCAAACTACGTAAGTTTTGCGTTTGTACTAATGGCATCAATTAGCTACTGCTGCTTGGCCTTATCGTTCTTTTGCAAAAACTCACGGATATCATGTGCTTGTCTAACGCCACGAGCTAGCCAATCCACTTGCCATTCGGTAATACGCTCACCTTTATTATGAATATAAACCCCTCGTGAGGGTTGATCGACCCATTCAAGCTGTCTAACCAAGGCGACGGGTGTTCTTGAGTCTGGCGTATCATTGGCAAATACTAGAGCTTGCTCAAAAGTCATAAAAGCACGGTAATATTCAGTAGTGGCATTTAAAGGGATGCCATTGTTATCTGTAATATCTGCGTCAATATCGGGATAACACCAAACCCGATACTCCAGCACTTCATCGAAGAAATAGCCACCACCTGAGTAAGCGGCTTCATCGTATTGTCCGACTTGAGTAGGGTCTATCACGGCTGGGTATTTCATAAAAAGCCTTTTGAGACTTGAGTCGTTGTAGGGTGCGTTCCATGCACCGATGAATAATTATAACTTTATGGCTAGTGCACATGGCAGATACTACAAAAGCTTAATAGGTTCAAATTAGCGTGGATTTTGCTTGATAGCAATCTCTTTAATAGCTTTATCGGTAAAGAATTCTTCTTCAGTACCATCTGGAAAAACAATGGCACAACACGTGGTTTGGATATATTGCCCACCATTTTGTCTTACTGTGCTTATGCCTTTAAAGCCTGCGATAGCGGATGTTTTTATTGGGTCTGTATTATGACTGCTATAGTTACAGTAGGTGGTATGTATCCACTTTAAATCTTCAAAGTCTTGACCAGTTGTGAGGGTTAGCTTGGCATCGTATAGCTCTTTTACGATTGCATCATAGTATTTTTGCGCTTCTTTGAGCGTGTTAAAGACATAATCTTTGCTTTCTATAGTGACAGTTTTGGCGACCATATTTATTTCCAATTATGCGTTAGATGGTAGGTTACGTTTAATAAGAAAAGCATGGGCTTTGCTTTTACAAAACGCATGCTTTTCTTATATTGATCAATTTTTCTATTTAACGGTGCATGGAATGCACCCTACAAATAAACCTCAAAGGTTTTCATCATCCATATCAGCCAAAAAATCAGGCAACTCTGCTGCTTGTTTCTCAAGTTTTTTCAGTTTCTTTTTACCGAGGCCACCCAGTACATCAACGGCATGACGCAAGCGTATCAAGGTCATATCCGCACCGATGATCCACATTGAGTTCATCACAGGCGTTGAAGATGAGCTACCCGCGATAGCGATAAAGAACGGGGCGATAAAGTCACGCATCTTAATATCAAGCGCAGCAGATAGACCTTTGATAGTCGCGTAGATATTTTCTTCCGACCAAGTCGGTAGCGCCTCTAATTGCCAAATAGCCAGTTGCAGTACTTCCATGATTTGCTCATCGGAGAGCGATTTATGGCTAAAGTCTTCTGCTTTGATTGCTGGCAAGTTTTGGAAGTAAAAGCCACCCCAGTTGACTGCATCAGAGAGTAGTTCGATACGCGGCTGGATAGCGGCTGCCATAGCAGTGAGTTTATCGCTATCGTTTGCCCATTCTAGGATTTTGTTTTTTAATTCCTCTGGCGTGAGCGCGCGTAGCCATTCAGCATTGAGCCAATTTAGTTTTTCAACGTCAAAAATAGGACCGCCAAGTGATACACGTTGAATATCAAAGCTCGCTATCATTTCCTCTAAGGTGAATTTTTCTGCCTCATCAGGCATTGAGTAGCCCATACGACCTAGATAATTTAGTAGCGCTTCTGGTAATACGCCAGCATCACGATAATAAGTGATCGAGGTTGGGTTTTTACGTTTAGACAGCTTTGATTTATCAGGGTTACGTAGTAATGGCATATGGCAGAGTACAGGCATCTCCCAACCAAAGTATTCATACAGCAGCTGATGCTTTGGCGCAGAGTTTAGCCACTCTTCACCGCGCATGACATGACTGATCTCCATTAGGTGATCATCGACGACGTTGGCTAAATGATAAGTTGGCAGTCCGTCAGTCTTAAGCAATACTTGCATATCGACCTGCGCCCAAGGGATCTCAACCGTACCGCGGAGCATGTCTTCAACTTTACAAATACCTTCGCTTGGCACATGCATACGAATCACAAACGGCTTGCCATCAGCGACCATTTTATCCGACTCTTCGCGTGATAAATTAGCATAGCGACCGTCATAGCGTGGCGTCTCACCATTGGCCATTTGCTCAGCACGCATAGCATCCAGCTCTTCACTGCTACAAAAGCAGCGAAAAGCATGATTTCTATCGAGTAGCATTTGCGCGTGCTCTTTATAGATATCAGCGCGTTCGCTCTGACGATACGGTGCGTGTGGTCCACCGATATCAGGGCCTTCTGCCCAATCAAGTCCGACCCAACGCAGCGCGTCTAAGATCATTTGCTCAGACTGCTCAGTTGAGCGCACTTGGTCAGTATCTTCGATGCGCAGAATGAATTCGCCGCCATGCGCTTTGGCAAAGGCTAAATTAAATAATGCAATATAAGCGGTACCAACATGCGGAAAGCCAGTAGGCGATGGAGCGATACGAGTACGGATAGGGCGATTGCTAGGAGAAGTCGTCATTTGGGTCATAGTAGTCTCAGAATATTATTGTTAATCAAAAATGAGGGTTAAAAAAGTAAAATTAACAGTAGCAGATAGCGTAAAATATAGCGTCATTATAACAGGGATAGTCAATATTTTTTATTGAAAAGCCTAGATGATGCTTGACTAGCCGTGTATCCTTGCGATAATAACGCTAGATCAATGATAAGTGGTTTATTTTCATCTGATTTTTACTATTGTTAGTCTAATGGATCGTTATTTATAGAGTTATTCGTTTCGTTATCTAAAACTTAGTTTAATTCATCTAACATTCACGCACTAAAATAAGAGAAAAACAATAATTATGTCCGATGAATTAAGCTTTAACCACGACGCGGTATTATTGAACGAAGCTGTTGCCGCCGTATTAGGCGTCAAGTCATTGCCTAACAATGACAATGAAAGCCTACAAGTGAGCGGCATTTATGTCGATGCAACTTTCGGTCGTGGCGGTCATAGTCGACTGTTACTATCTCAGTTAGCTGACGATGCGCAGCTGATTGTTTTTGATAAAGACCCGACTGCTATTAGCGTGGCTGAGCAATTGGCTAGCACAGATAGTCGGGTGAAAATCGTGCATGATAGTTTTGCAACTTTGACCACCAGCTTAGCCGCGATGGGTATTACTCAAGTTGATGGGCTGATGGCAGATTTGGGCATCTCATCGCCGCAGATCGATGATGGCAGTCGCGGCTTTAGCTTTATGCGTGATGGTGCGGTCGATATGCGCATGGACACCAGTCGTGGTCAACCTGTTTCAGAATGGCTTGAGCAAGTGGATGGTGAGACTTTGGCTAACGTACTCTATGAGTTTGGCGAGGAGCGTCACAGTCGCCGTATTGCACGGGCGATTAAAGCTATGGACAGTTATACTTCTACTTTAGAGTTAGCAGAAGTCATTAAGGTAGCGCATCCCAATTGGCAACGTGGCAAGCATCCAGCGACTCAAAGCTTTCAGGCGATGCGTATATTTATTAATAATGAGCTAGGTGATGTCGAAAGCTTTTTGCAGCAAAGCATTCCAGTTATCAAGGCAGGCGGACAATTAGCCGTCATTAGTTTTCATTCCTTGGAAGACCGACTGATTAAGCAGTTTTTGCAGCGCCATAGTAAAGGGCAGTATCCTGAAGATGAGAATCTGCCGATACGTCCTGATCGCCCGCGCTACTTTGGTAAGCCCAAGCGTGTTGGCCCAAGCAAAGTTGAAATCGCTACCAATCCGCGCTCGCGCAGTGCTTGGTTACGGTCAGCGACTCGTACAGATGCCGTCGCTAATGTTTTAGATAGCGAAAACAATAAGTAGTAACTATTGAAAACAGTAAGTACTAAAAATAGTAAGTATTAAAAGCAGTCGTTCATGCTGAATGACTACGCTGCTGTTAAGAAGCTGTAAACATTAGCTGCTAGTCTTTGTTGCTTGTCTTAACGTTGCTTAAATAACTTTTTAGTTCTTTATAAGCAATAGCTAAGTAAAGGTACTGCTAGTTTCTTATCAAATATAACTGACATTTTTATTATTGCAATGAACTATAAAAACTCTTTATGACACATTGAGATTTATAGCATTTTGAGATAATTATTTTATATGTAAGCTCACCTTTCCGAGATCGTCATGGCACTATCAGGCAAACCGACTACCCGACACAAAGCGACATCACAGGCTACCACTGACGTCAGTGAGATCTTCGTACAGCGTTTTAATGTGGTCAGTATTTACGTTTTAGTACTACTGTTGCTAGCAGCGGGTATCATCTGGAGCGGTATCAAAACGGCTGACGGCGTACAGCAGTATCATCAGGATTATAAAACTTTGCAAGATATGAAAAAGCAGCATCGCAAATTACAAGTAGAGCATCAGCGCTTATTGATCGAGCAGCAAACCTTCAGTGCTACCCCGCAGATTGCCAGTCGTGCTGTCTCTGAGTTGAACATGTATTCGCCAACCCTAAAAGACAAGCTTATTATTCAACTGGGTGCGCCAGTAGCGGCTAGCGCTACGCCTAAACCTGTTGTAGCTGACAATAATGAATTGGACGAATCGTTAGAAGCGACACCTAACGCGTTGGGGGCAGGTCAATGAGCGATAAAAAACCAACCGCTAAAGGCACTGCTAAAACCGGTAATAAAAAATCAGCCACTGATAAATCGGCAGCAGGCCCAGCAGGAAAAGTCATCAAACCTCTACGTCGTAATAGCACAAAAGGTAGCAAAGAGGCGGCTAACAAGGCTAAAGATACCAGTAAAAGTCGTACCAGTAGACTGACCCAGCGATTAAAAAACAATACTTCGAAAGGCGCTTATACTAGCGTCAAAAACCGCAGCAAGCGCCCCTTTAATAAAGCTTCTGGTGCGTCATCGCGTGGCGGCTTTGAGAGTGATAAAAACCGCTTTCGTACTATTTGGGGTATTGCACTTATCGTCTTAGTTGGCTTGATAGGTCGCGCTTATTATATTCAAGTCGCCAATGCACAGTTTTATCAAGATAAAGGTAATGAGCTAATCACCAGCGTGCGTACGCAAAAGTCCTACCGCGGTATGATAACTGATCGCAACCAGCTACCGCTCGCGGTCAGTGCGCCATTGGCCACGGTCTCTTTTAGTCCGCATGACTACGCGCAAGAGTACTATGAGCTCAAGCGTATTGTCATCGAAAACCCTGATCATCCACAGATGCAAGCACGGATGCAAAAGCGCTTAGATAATATGGACCTGACTCCGCTGGCGGTAGCGGCTAATATCCCTTTAGAAAAGTTACAACAGGCTGCCGCTATTGATACTAGTGTCGATGTCACGGATGCCGATGCCGTAAAAGCAGCGCTACCCTCAGGCGCAGGCTCGCACTATCTGCCGCTACTTAATAAAGTCACCCCTGAGATTGCCCAAAGCGTCAGCTCTCTTGACTTCCCAGGCGTCTATGAAAAGAACTTTTTTCAGCGCTATTATCCACAGCCGCAGCCTAACTCACAGCTGTTAGGCTTTATGGGTCAAAACGCCAATGATCCCGATGGCGGCTATGAGGGGCGAGCAGGTATTGAGCGTCAGTTTGAGTCGATGCTATCAGGAGAGGATGGCAAAGTACTGATCTTAAAAGACGCCAAGCAAAATAGCTTACGAGAGCTTAAGCAACTTAAGCCAGAAATCGCAGGGCAAGATATGGCATTGACCATTGATTCGCGCTTGCAATATCTGCTGTATAAAGAGTTAGAGAAGGCGGGTCGCTTGCAGCAAGCGCGGTGGTCAACAGGTATGATCGTTGATGTACAGACAGGTGAAGTATTAGCGCTATCGACATGGCCTTCGTTCAATTCTAATAATCTCAATGAAATGACGGGTGAAAACCAGCGCAATCGCGCGCTGCTTGATGTGTTTGAGCCTGGCTCTGTGATGAAGCCCTTTACGGTTGCCGCAGCATTGGATTCAGGCAAATATACCTCTAATTCGCTTATTGATACCAATCCAGGCTCTATTCGCGTGCAGGGCTATACGATTCGTGACCATAACAATTTGGGCACCATTAACTTTGCGACGCTTTTGCAAAAATCTAGTAACGTCGCCTCAACCAAAATTGCATTATCACTACCGCCTGATGCTATCACTAATATGCAGCATAACTTTGGCTTTGGTAGCAAGACGCCATTGCAGTTCCCAGGTGAGGGCACAGGGCGAGTAACAACGCCAAAAGAAAAAGAGTATTCGCGTCGGGCAACCGTCAGCTATGGTTATGGTCTACAAGTGACACTTGCGCAAGTTGCACAAGCTTATGCGGCATTGGCCTCAGGCGGAGTGATGCATCCATTGACCTTGGACAAAAATGCTAAGCCACTGCCAAGTAAGCGCATCATGGAGCATGAGCAGGCGATGGATATTGTAAAAATGCTAGAGGCAGTCACTGAGCCTGGCGGTACAGCAAAAGCGGCGGCTATTGATGGCTATCGCGTTGCGGGTAAGACAGGTACTTCACGACGTATCAATCCAGACGGTGGCTATTATACTGACCAGTACCGTAATGTGTTCGCTGGTATGGCACCTGCATCCAACCCCAAGCTAGTAGGGGTGATACTGCTAGAGGATCCGCGTGGTCTGCATTATGCAGGTCTAACTGCAGCGCCAGTTTTTCATAACGTGATGAAAGAAGCGCTACGTCTCTACAACGTACCTTTAGATAAGCCTTTAGAGACGCAGTAGCTAGTGTATTAGGCTATCTATTATTGGCAGTTATCGTTGGCAGTTATTAGCGACAGGCTTGAATACGCTAATCCCTTTACGCGTCTTGTTTTTATTTAGGATTAACTTTAATGCTTATAATTAATTATAAGCGTTAAATAATTTATAAATTAATTTCACCCTATTTTTTGCATCGACCCTTTTAACGAGTTATGCTAACGGCTATTTTTATTATTTGTCTAGGATTTGCCCATGACTCAAGCTTCTGATAATACTGTGACTTTTGATACTGTAACTTTGCAACAGCTAATAGACAGTAGTAGCGATAGTACGATAAATCAGTCATTAAGAGGCATAGCTCGAGCAGCAGATGGTCTAGATTCAATTAATGAAATCCCTTTTCATCAGCTTTGTTTAGACAGTCGGCAAGTCAATAAAGGCGACGTTTTTGTCTTGCTCACTAGCCAAACGCAAAATCCTCAAGCCAGTTCAGAGTATCTTAAACAAGCCGCCGCGCAAGCCGCCTTTATTTTATCTGAGATTGAGCCCAGTGCTTTGCTAGCTACTGATGATGAATCCGCTAACAACACGCAGGATTTAGACAACCTACCTTGTCCTGTGCTATACGTGCCTAATATTCGTGATGTATTGGGAGATTTAGCGCAAGCAAAGCTGCAGTATCATCAGTCTGTCGCCCTACCGAGCGTAGTAGCCGTGACAGGTACTAATGGTAAGACCACTATTAGTCAATTGGTTGCGCAATTAGCACAGCTGGCGTCACTCAGCAGTGCCGTTATGGGTACAGCAGGCAATGGCAGACTGGGCGCTTTGGTACAAGCTAGCCATACCACAGGCGATGCCTTGGCAGTGCAGCAGTTCTTACATCAGATGGGTGTAGAAAGCGCCGATCTATTAGCGCTTGAGGCCAGCTCGCACGGCCTTGATCAGCAGCGTCTGCAAGGCGTGCCTATAAAAGTTGCCATTTATACCAACCTTAGTCGTGATCATCTTGATTATCATACTGATATGGATGAGTATGTCGCGGCAAAGGCGAAGCTGTTTGATCGTCGCTATTTCCCAGATTTGACCCATGCTATTATCAATATCGATGACGCCCATGGTGAGAACTATGCGCAAGTGATGCTAGATACTGCATATGCCAGCGAGCTGACAGTCTGGACCTATAGCTTACAGCCCTCAGCGCAAGCTACCTTTGTCGCCACTGATATTGAACCGAGTTTGGAGGGGGTAAAGATCACTTTACGCACCCAAATCGCTGATACTCAAACGACGGATATAACCGTAGTTAGCCCCTTATTAGGGCGTTTTAATGTGGCTAATCTACTAGCCGCTATCGGTGCTGTAGTCGCACTTGGTATAGATATTGAGCAGGTAGCCAAGCTAGTACCACAGCTGCAAGGTGCTGTCGGACGGATGCAGCGCGTGGCATCTAACGACGGCTGTTTTATAGTCGATTACGCGCACACGCCTGATGCCCTCAGCCAAGTGCTCGCTAGTCTAAAAACGCATTGTAAAGGTCAGTTATGGGCAGTGTTCGGCTGCGGCGGTGATCGTGATAGCGGCAAGCGTCCATTGATGGCGCAGGCAGGTCTAGCAGGTGCTGACCGCGTCATCTTGACCGCCGACAATCCGCGTACTGAAGATCCGAAGCAGATATTACAAGACATGCAAGTCGGCATGAGCACTGAGCAATATCAGCGTACCTATATCGAGCATGCTCGCAGACAAGCGATTGAATATGCGGTTAATCATGCAGGCGTCGATGATATCGTGGTTATTGCAGGCAAAGGCCATGAGACCTATCAAGAGATCCATGGCGTGCGTCATGACTTTGATGACAGTATCGTATTGCAGCAAGCGCTGCAGCAAGCAGGGCGGTTATAATTATCTGCTGAACTGTTGATTAACCCCTGCGTTTAAATTAATAACTGTATTTAAGTTCACACCTACTTTTACATTAATAAATAAAAATAAGCCGCTACTTAGAGGTAACAATGATGACCGCCGATACTGAAAATACGATACAGTCGCAAGGGCTTTATGTTTGGCAAGCTGACAATCTGCTAGCAGCCACGACGACACTCGATGGGCGTTGGCAGCTTCCTGAAACTCAAAAAACCGCTGATAACCAAGCTAGTGATGATAAGACGGCTGCCCATATTGTCACAGCCAATCGTATTGCTACTGATACACGGACTATAAAGAGCGGCGATATCTTTTTGGCCTTACAAGGCGATAACTTTGATGGTCATGATTATATCAATCTAGCCGCTTCTAAAGGCGCACTTGCCGCTATTGTCTCGCGCCCGATTTCAACGAGTATTCCACAGTTAGTGGTCAGTGATACGCGCTTGGCTCTGGGACATTTGGCTGCACATCGCCGTCAGCAGCATAAAGACGTAACTATTATCGCTATTACAGGCTCCAGTGGTAAGACTACTTGTAAGGAGATGCTAGGCAGTATTTTTGGTCGCCTAGCACCAACCCTTATCACTCGCGGTAACCTCAATAATGACTTGGGCGTGCCCATGATGCTGCTTGAGCTCTCCGATCATCATCGCTATGCCATTATAGAGCTTGGCGCCAATCATATCGGTGAGATTGCTTATACTACCGAAATTGTCCGCCCTGATGTGGCTTGTATTCTCAATATTGGCACAGCACATTTGGGAGAATTCGGTAGTCGTGAGGGTATTTGCCAAACTAAGGCTGAGATTTACCATACTCTAAAGGCTGAGCAGTACGCTATCGTGCCCGATAATGACGATTTTACTAACCAGTTGCGCCGCATTGCTGAGGATAACACTGCAAACGTCATTGGCTTCGGTAATACTGATGTTAGTGCCAGCCACCTCGATGTTGAGCCTGAGCGTAGCGAGTTCAAGTTACATATCGGCACGCAAGTAAAAGATATCTGTCTGCCATTGGCGGGCGAGCATAATGTCAATAATGCTTTGGCAGCTGCCGCCTGTGCCCATGCCCTTAACATCAGTATAGATGACATCGTTGTCGGGTTAGAGAATGCCCGTCCAGCAAAAGGCCGTTTAGATAGTCAGATGCTAGGCTTGCATCGCTTAATCGATGATACTTATAACTCTAACCCGCATTCGGTACGGGCCGCGACCAAAGTATTAGCCGCGCAAACAGGTACGAAAATTTTAGTATTAGGAGATATCGGCGAGCTTGGCGCGGCGGCGGTCAGTGAGCACCAAAGCTTAGGTCGAACGATTGCTACCGCTGGCATAGATATATTGCTTTGTGTTGGTGAATACGCAGGTTATACGGTAGCAGGTGCCAAAGAGATTGGCACAGCGGATAGTATCAACGCGCAAGCTTTCGATGATAAAGACAGTCTTTTATCTTATTTACAGCAGTATTTACAAGTGCAGCAATTGCACCCTTGTACGGTATTGTTCAAGGGGTCGCGATTTATGGAAATGGAAACCCTTATTGATGCACTAGTAAAGGAGTAGGCGGTGTTAGTTTGGTTGTTTGAATGGCTTAGCCAGTATTATACGCCGTTTTCTGCGGTATCCTCTTTAACCCTGCGAGCTTTATTAGCGGTCGTGACAGCGCTAGCTTTGAGCATGACCTTTGGTGGTCGGGTCATTCGTCATTTGCGCACGCTTAAGTACGGGCAGGCTATACGTAATGACGGGCCACAGTCGCATCTAGCAAAGACAGGGACACCGACGATGGGCGGGGTGATGATCTTAGCCACTATTGCGATATCGACACTCTTGTGGGCGCGACTAAACAATCCTTATGTGTGGATTCTGCTGGTGGTGATGATTATCTTTGGGGCAGTCGGTTGGACTGATGATTGGCTCAAGATCAAATATAAAGATCCCAAAGGTTTGATCGCGCGCAAAAAGTACTTTTGGTTATCGATGGGTGCGCTATTCGTTGGCGCATCGCTTTATTATATTGCCACCCTCCAGCCAGATATCACGACTACCAGAGCGATGCAGGATTTATTATTGCCTGTCTTTAAAGATTGGGTGATTCCTTTCTCAGCGCTACCGCTGGGTATCGGTTTTATTATTTTTACCTATTTCGTGATTAATGGTGCCTCCAATGCGGTCAACTTAACCGATGGCTTGGATGGTTTGGCTATATTGCCTGTGGTGTTAGTGGCGGCAGGTCTTGGTGCGATGGCTTATGTTTCGGGTGATGTACGTTTCTCCGAGTATTTGCATGTGCCTTATATCGCCTATAACTCTGAGGTTATTATCGTTTGTGGCGCTATGGTTGGCGCAGGTCTAGGATTTTTGTGGTTTAACGCGCATCCTGCCCAAGTGTTTATGGGTGATGTTGGCGCGCTAGCATTAGGTGCAATGCTGGGAACGATTGCAGTCATGACCCGTCAAGAGATTGCCTTTGCGATTATGGGTGGCTTATTTGTCGCTGAAGCCTTATCCGTTATATTACAAGTAGGCTCGTATAAGCTACGCAAAAAGCGTATATTCCGTATGGCACCGCTTCATCATCACTTTGAAGAGATCGGTTGGAAAGAGACCCAAGTGGTGGTTCGATTCTGGATTATCGCTATCTTATTAGTGATCTTCGGTCTTATGACCTTGAAACTAAGATAAAAATTAGCGTTATCAATTAACTTATTAGCTATCAATTTACCTACTAAAAAGGCGCTTGTTAGAGCATTTTTAGTAGGTTAAATAAGCTGAGTTTTGCTAAGATGTTGTTTTAATTTTTCTACTTTTTTGCTGCCTTTGAGAATGTTGTGTCCTTATTTATTTGCCCGCTTTGCCAGTCACCACTGCAACCTGCTATTTATAATTGGTGTTGTGATGGCAGTCTCAATTCTAAACAAACGACGCACGGCTTTGATGTGGCGCGGCAAGGGTACGTCAATCTGTTACCTGTACAGCAAAAGAAGTCCAAAGCGCCCGGTGACAGTGCTTTATCAATTAAGGCGCGGCAACGTTTTTTGCAGGCAGGCTACTATCAGCCTCTACGAGACTTAATCTGTGAGCAAATAACCTTATGGTTAGCTAAAGAGATGTCAGTCAAAGAGCGGGCGTATAATGAACAGGTCGCTTATGCTAACAGCCGCTGGCTCGATATTGGCTGCGGGGAGGGCTACTATACTCAAGCGCTAGCAGAAGTCGATATCGACGAGCTAATAGCTGCTGATATCAGCAAGCCTGCGTTGATAGAGATGGCAAGAGGTAGTAAAGCGGCCCATACTTTGTGGTATCAACAAGACGTTGCAAACACCAATCAAGGAGTTAATCATGAGCAGACGCGCCAACAAAGCCAAAAAGATAGTCAGCAGCCGTCGCCGAAAAAGACTGTTGTTTACCCAATCGTTACCAGCGCCGCTCATCTACCGCTACAAGCGCAGAGCATAACGGGTATTAGTAGTATTTTCAGTCCGATACTGCCAGCAGCATTCGCTCAGGTTTTGCAAGATAATGGCTATCTAATCATTGCCAAACCTGATAGTGGTCATCTAGCGAGTATGCGCGCAGCACTATTTGATGAGGTTCGTGAGCATGATTCAGACAAGTTTTTGACTGAGCTTGCGCCGTATTTTACTTTGCTTGAGACCCATCAAGTAAGCACTGAGTTGAGCTTGTCAGCACAAGCGCTGGCGGACTTATTGACCATGACGCCGTATGCGTATCGGGCGCAAATTGATAAGCGTCGAGCCTTACTAGATTTGGTTGATACTAAGCCTTTTATAACAGAAGCTAAGTTTGTTGTTTATATATTGCAGAAGACGTCAAAGGGCGAGGCTCAAACCAGACACTCTAAAGAACAGGCCCCATAGTCGCAACGATATTATTCCATATTTTATAAGGGACTGACCACGCCTCAACATGCTCGCGAAGCACCTCATCTGAGTCAGCGATGTATTGAAACTGCCGCTCAACGATATCGGCAGTCAGCGTTTTATCGCTGATAACCACGTTATTCTCATAGTTCAAATCAAAGCTGCGCAGATCAAGATTGGTTGAGCCGATCAAGCTGATTTCGCCATCAATAGTCAAAGTCTTAGCGTGCAGTAACCCAGGCTTATACTCATAGATTTTTACGCCCGCCTCAAGTAATTGCCAGTAGTAGCTATGAGAAGTCGCTGCAACCACAAAAGAGTCGTTTTTTTGGGGGAAAATCATCGTCACATCGACACCGCGATAGGCTGTCGCGCACAAAATGCTAACTAGCGAATAATCAGGAACAAAGTAAGGGGTGGAGATAATAAGCGTGTGCTGGGCTTGGCTAATCAGTGCGCCCAAGAACTGCGGGGTGGTGCCATGACGCTGAGTTGGCCCGTCGGCAAATACCTGAGCTGCAAAACCATCAGCCTGCTGTTCACTATCGATATCAGTATAATACTTAAAGCTCTCAACGGGAGTTTCAGGGTTTTGAGTGAGCCAATCACTAGCGAACAATATCTGATTTTGGGCAACCACTGGTCCTTCAACTCGTAACATGATATCTACCCATGGTGCGTATTTTGGCTTAACGCGAAATTCAGGATCGGCGCAGTTACGACTGCCACAATAGCCAATTTTACCATCTATCACAGTGATTTTGCGGTGATTGCGTAGATCCAAACGACTGAATAAGATAACCTTTATCAGGTTGCTAATCGGTAGCGCTACGCTCACTTGTACACCAGCATCCTGCATATCTTGCCAAATCCTCGAGCCGATCATCTTACGCGAACCCATACCGTCGACCATCGCTCGGCAAGTCACGCCACGCTTAGCAGCACGTATTAAGGCCTCTGCCGTATCAATACCCATCCCATCGATTAGCCAAATATAATACAGCACATGGATGTGATCGGTTGCTGCGTCAAAGTCCGCAATCATCCGCGCTTGAGTATCGGCTGCATCACCCATTAGCTCAGCATGATTACCAAGTGTGGTATGAAATCCAGTCACATTAGCCGAATAAGAAAATGCAGCCTGATAGGCGGGTTTTATTGCCTCCGCTAATGAGGCGTTATGACCGAGCACTTCAGGGTTATGGCTATGCAATCTATCGATAATCTGTCGATGCTCACGCTCAAAGCCACGGCCTAAGTGAATCTCACCAAACATCCAATATACAACTACGCCAATATAGGGCAGGATAAACAGAATGACCAGCCAAGCCAGCCGCGCAGGTGAGGATAAATCATGGCGAGCTAAAACTCTAAGAGAGATAACGATCAGCAAAATAAAATGAATCGTTAGCAGTATGTCAGTGACCATAAAAATATCCGATAGTAGGCAGGTGTGCTGGTAGAGAGTCAGCTGTGAGTGATTATAAACCACTCTACCATAAAGTAAGTTTTCATCAGCAAGGTGGTCATTTTCGATAAATAATAGATGTTAGTTCAGCGAAAAAGGACAGTAGAAATTAGGTGATTGTCATTTATTAGCTTGAATAATTGGTTACTATTATTAGAATATTTTTTTAGCATCTTTATTAAAAGTGGCGTATAAATGATTTGGAAATAGGTTTGCACTGGCGTAATAAGCGTTTTTTAAGCGTCAAAGTCGAATGATGGTTATGGTCTGATTAAATACAGATTTTGCTATAAATTTATTTTGATTTTCGCTCTATTATTCGCAACTTTACCGCCTCTATCGGACTCAAGCTATGCGCGCAGCCATACCTTATCGGTTGTTAAATAAAATAGCCATTGTCATCAGCTTTTTTGGGGTTGGCATCGCGCTAATCGACAGTGGCTTTACGCTGACAACTTGGCTACAGCAGCTATTTCACTTTTTTTATTTGGCTATTATTGTCATAGGGTTTTTAGCGATCTTAGATCGTTATATGCGCCCAAAAACGCTGCTAGTTCTGCATGAGCTACTATTCAATAAAGTCGCTATATTTGACTTTTTTACGAGCATAACTATCATCATATTACTGGCGCTACATTTTACTGATTTATTACAGTCAGGATTTTCAATGGCTGTTGATGGTTTTGTCGCGATTAAAGTTGCAGTATTTGTCACTTTTATTCGTGAGATATCCGATACCGATTTCAACTTAAAGCGTACCTTTTTAAATCCAGGCCAGTTTTTTATCTTAAGCTTTATGTCAGTGATTCTGCTTGGCGCGCTGTTATTGATGATGCCTAAAGCCACGACCCAATCGATATCTTTTGTCGATGCGCTGTTTACAGCGACGAGTGCGGTCTGTGTGACGGGGCTGATAGTAGTCGATACTGCAACTGATTTTACCACCTTTGGACAAGTCATTATTATGGGTCTTATCCAAATTGGTGGCTTAGGTATTTTGACTTTTGTCACTTACTTTAGCTATTTTTTTAAGGGTGGTGTCAGTTATGAGACCCAGCTAAGCATCGGTGAGATGACCTATGCGCGAAGAATGGGCGATGTAGTCGCTACTCTTAAATCTATTCTCTATGTCACTTTTGGCGTTGAAGCAGTAGCGGCTGCGCTGATCTTTATTAGTATCTATGATCTACCCAATATGGATTTATCCGAACGCTTGTTTTTTGCCACCTTTCATGCGGTTTCAGCATTTTGTAATGCAGGTTTTTCGACGTTTAGCGCGGGACTCTATGATGAGGCACTCCGTTTTAATTACCCTTTGCAATTAACCATTGCGACTACTTTTATATTCGGTGGCTTAGGTTTTATTATCGTAGTTAATCTATTGCGTTACTTGCGCTATCGTACCGAGCGCTTGCTATACCACAATAGTTATAGTAATGAGCCTCGGTATAACTATCAGCCGTGGCTACTTAATATCAATAGCCGTATTACATTGATCACCACTGGGATCTTACTGTTGATCGGGCTAGTTGGGGTGATGATATTTGAGTACAACGGGGTACTGGCAGAGCATAATAGTATTTTTGGTAAGCTAATAGCAGGGTTCTTTACCGCAGCGACGCCAAGGACCGCAGGCTTCAATAACGTTGATATGGACAGCTTAGCTTTTCCAACGATTATGCTGACTATATTTTTGATGTGGGTTGGTGCCTCTCCAAATTCGACGGGTGGCGGTATCAAAACCAGCACCCTTGCTATTGCATTATTAAATACCTTGAGCTTAGCACGGGGACTGTCTAGAGTGGAGGTGTTCCAACGCGAAATCGCAGACATTTCTATTCGCCGCGCTTTTTCCATTATGTGGCTATCGCTGTTGGTTATCGGTTCTGGTGTGACCATAATGAGCTACAACCAGCCTGAGCTTGACTTATTTAAAGTCGTTTTTGAGTGTTTCTCAGCCTATAGCACAGTCGGTTTGAGCCTCAATCTGACAGCTACTTTGTCAGATTTTAATAAGATAGTGGTCGTGGTTATCATGTTCGTTGGGCGAGTGAGTATGCTCACTATCTTTATTGCTTTGCTCAAAAACACTCGTCAACGCAACTATCGTTATCCCACCGAAGAGATTACGATTAACTAAGCTCAGTCATCTAGTAGGAGAGTTATGAAATTTATTATATTAGGCTTAGGAAGCTTTGGCTCATCATTGGGCATAGCGCTGACCAGTCAAGGTCATGAGGTGATCGGTATCGACAGCAATATGCAAAAGGTCGAAGCTTACAAAGAAGTTATCTCGCATACTATCTGTATGAGTGCCACTGATGAGTATGCTGTCAAAGGCTTGCCGATTATTGACACTGATATCGTCATCGTCGCTATAGGTGAGGATCAAGGCGCTAACGTCATGGCAACCGCCTTATTTAAAACCCTAAAAGCTAAACGTCTGATCAGTCGTAGTATTAACCCCTTACATGAGACCGTATTGCAAGCTATCGGAGTGGATGATATTTTTCATCCTGAGAAAGAATCGGCAATGCGCTGGGCAAAACGCCTGTCATTACGCTATTTTGTAGATTCGTTTGAGCTAAGCGACACTTTTAGTATGGTTGAGATTAAGATACCGCAAGCTTTGGTGGGTAAAGCGGTCAATGAGCTAAAACTTGAGCAAAAGTTTAACATCAAGCTACTAAGTACTTTATGCTATGAAGAATACGAGGACAGCTTTGGACTTATGCAAAGCAAACCAAGCATCCAAGGCTTGGTCACTCCTGAGCAAATACTACAAAAAAACGATGTGCTAGTGGTCTATGGCGCCAATAAGCATATCAATCAGTTCTTGCGTAGTGTTGGAGTCAGAGTACATTAGTAGGCTGGTATATTGACTCTCAGCTGTTTACACTGATAACGACCAACACTAGTAACTATCTGTAATAACCGTTATTTGGATGTATAAAGGAAAAAGGTCATGACTAAATGTCGACTCTCCATACTTAGCATCAGCGTAGTACTACTGCTGTCAGGTTGCAATTCGCCCGATTTAGACCCTAATGTTGTACTGTCTGAGGATCAGCAAGACCCAATCAAAGAGCTTGAGATTACACAAGCGGTCGATCGTAGTCAGTTTCAGTATAAGCAAACCTTTTATGTACCGATCTACTCCGATATCTATACTGATAGAGATAATCGCAAAGTCTTGCTATCAGCGACGTTGAGCGTGCGTAATACTACCCTAAATAAGTCACTTTATATTAATAAAATTGATTATTATGATACGCACGGTAATTTTGTAAAAGCCTATTTAGACAAGCCTATTGAGCTACCAGCGATGGGCACGCTCAATTATATTGTTGAAAAGGAAGAGAATAGAGGCGGTGCAGGGGCTAATTTTATCGTTGAAGTTGAAGGCATAGATGAGACAGTGACGCCAGTGATAGAGGCTGTTATGATTGGCAATTTTAGCAATAAAGCCTTTGCGTTTAGTACAGAAGGCACACCTGTCATACACGAGTAACTACGACAACTCAAAATATAATAACTCAATCAAAAATGCTGCCCCATCTCGGGACAGCATACTTATGACTTAAATTAGATAGCTGACTTTTATGATTTAAAATGCAACACTGTACGAATACTCTCACCTTTATGCATCAAGTCAAACGCTTCATTAATATTTTCTAATGGCATGGTATGAGTGATAAAGTCGTTCAATGGGATATCACCTTGCATATAACGATCGACGTAACCAGGTAGCTCTGAACGGCCTTTAACCCCACCAAATGCTGAACCACGCCAGACGCGACCTGTTACTAGCTGGAATGGACGGGTTGAAATTTCTTTACCTGCACCAGCGACACCGATGATAACCGACTCGCCCCAGCCTTTGTGGCAGCACTCAAGCGCTGAACGCATGACATCGACATTACCGATACACTCAAACGAGTAATCAACGCCGCCATCCGTCATCTCAACGATGACCTCTTGGATAGGCTTATCGTAGTCTTTAGAGTTGATGCAATCAGTCGCGCCTAGTTTTTTAGCCAATTCAAATTTATCTTCGTTAATATCAACGCCAATGATACGGCTGGCTTTGGCCATTTTGGCACCGATAACGGCTGCGAGTCCAATACCACCAAGACCAAAGATAGCCACAGTAGCGCCTTCTTCAACCTTGGCGGTATTCATGACCGCGCCCATACCGGTCGTCACGCCGCAACCAAGTAAGCAAACTTTTTCTAATGGTGCGTCTTTATTGACTTTGGCCAATGAAATCTCTGGCAATACTGTGTATTCAGAAAAGGTTGAGCAACCCATATAATGGTAAATTGGCTCACCATCTTTATAAAAACGCGTTGTGCCGTCTGGCATTAAGCCTTTACCTTGAGTCTCGCGCACTGCTGAGCATAGGTTGGTTTTACCTGATAAGCAAAATTTACATTCGCCACATTCTGCGGTATATAAAGGAATGACATGATCGCCAACTTGCACGCTGGTGACACCTTCACCGATTTGCTCAACGATACCGCCACCTTCATGACCTAAGATCGCTGGGAACACACCTTCTGGATCCTCACCCGATAGCGTATAAGCATCGGTATGACAGACACCACTAGCAAGAATTTTTACTAATACTTCGCCTTTGCGCGGCAGCATCACATCGACTTCTTCGATCGATAATGGTTGGTTTGGTCCCCAAGCGATAGCGGCTTTAGATTTGATAAATTTATCTGACATAACAGTCTCTCTTTTTTTAGTGAATTGGACTTTTAGTATATGCAAGCCTTAACTGTAATAAACGAGTGTTATAGACTGTAGCATATTTAAGCTTATAGTAACTATTATACTTATTTCTGAACTGATGATAATATGCTATATTCGAAAATATCTTTTACGCTGTGGTAACAATCATGAAATGGGAAGGTATTAGCGAATTTGTCTACGTGGCTGAATACGAAAGCTTTACTAAAGCCGCCAAAAATATTGGTCTCTCAACCGCACAAGTCAGTCGTCAAGTAAGCGCCTTAGAGAAGCGTCTGAATATCAAGTTGCTGTATCGCACCACGCGTAGGGTATCGCTCACTGAAGAGGGGCAAGTGTTTTACCAGCACTGCCGCGCGGTGCTAGACGGTTTAGATGCTGCTGAGCAAGCCGTCAGTAATTTGCAATCAAAACCGCAAGGTAGGATTAAGCTTACCGCCCCAGTCACCTATGGAGAGCAACAGTTACTACCACTAGTGAATGACTTTATGATGCGCTATAGCGATATCGAAGTGACCGCTTTTTTGAGTAATCAAACGGTTGACTTATTAGAGGGCGGTTATGATTTAGCGATTCGTATCGGTAATTTAAATGATTCGACAATGATGGCTAAAAAACTCAGTAGCCGCACCAACTTTGTTTGTGCCGCGCCTG
Source organism: Psychrobacter sp. M13 (assembly GCF_030718935.1). Lineage (NCBI taxonomy): Bacteria > Pseudomonadati > Pseudomonadota > Gammaproteobacteria > Moraxellales > Moraxellaceae > Psychrobacter > Psychrobacter sp. M13. The sequence continues at coordinate 2,974,310 of NZ_CP132194.1, read as the reverse complement.
CTTATATCAAAAAATACGGTGTACCAAACACGCTGACTGAGCTTGGCCAGCATAACTGTTTGCTTGGCACCTTGGATTACTGGCATTTTAAAGAACAGGGCAAAGAGCGCAATATTCGGGTGACTGGTAGCGTGCGTTATAACAGCGGTTATAGTTTGGCTGACGCCGCACTAAAAGGGCTTGGTATCGTGCAGTTGCCTGATTATTATGTGCAAAAGTATTTACAATCAGGAGCGCTGATAAGCATATTAGATAGCTATAGAGAGCCTGAAGAGGCTATATGGGCGCTCTACCCGTACAATCGTTATTTATCCCCCAAAATTAGGCTGTTAGTAGAGTTTTTAGCAGAGCGCTTGCTTCCATAATGAGCGAGTAAAGCTATGTAAGTAATGCGTACTGTGTCAGTAAGGTGTTATCTATACCAGTACAGCAAAATGTTAAGATTATCTTCATTCCCTTCTATTATTTATACAGCTTCAAGTTACTTAACTTCGAGCGATAAACGCTTCTCTATAAATTCCTCAAAAATTTCTTTGAAAAATACAATTAAAACACATCAAAACTAAAACATACAAAAATAGGAACAGCCTTTTTATGGCCACTACTAATGATAAAAGTGCTAACAATAAGCGTATTGATAATAACTCCCTAGATAATCCAGATCATAGTATTCAAGCAGGTCACAGCATCCAAGTAAGAGGCGCACGCGTTCATAATCTAAAAAATGTCGATATCGATTTGCCGCGTGATAAATTAGTAGTATTCACTGGTATCTCTGGTTCCGGCAAGTCGTCGCTAGCGTTTGGTACTTTATTTGCCGAATCGCAACGCCGCTACCTAGATTCAGTATCGCCTTATGCAAGGCGCTTGATAGATCAAGTCGATGAGCCAGATGTCGATGCGATAGAAGGGCTGCCGCCAGCGGTCGCCCTACAACAACAGCGTGGTACGCCTTCGGTACGCTCATCAGTCGGTAGTATAACTACGATCTCAAATGGTCTGCGCATGCTGTACTCACGGGCGGGTGAGTATCCTGCTGGTCAAGGTATCTTGTATGCTGATGCGTTTTCGCCAAATACTCCAGAGGGCGCTTGTCCAACTTGTTCAGGTATTGGCCGCGTGTTCGAAGTCACTGAGCAGCTGCTAGTTCCTGATCCTGCTAAGACCATTCGGGATAGAGCGATTGCTGCATGGCCACCCGCGTGGCAAGGTCAGAACTTAAGCCGTATTCTAACTACCTTAGGCTACGATATCGATGTACCTTGGCATAAGCTGCCTAAAGCAACTCGCGATTGGATACTATTCACTGATGAGACGCCAACCGTACCTGTCTATTCAGAATATAATATCGAGCAAGTACGTGCGGCCATCGACAGTAACGAAAAACCTAATTATAAAGGCACTTTTACCAGTGCCAAAAACTTTATTCTGCACTCTTTTGCAACAACTCAAAGCCCGCTCACCAAAAAGCGGGTGTCTCAATTTATGCAAATCTCAGTATGCCCAGAGTGTCATGGCAAAAAGCTAAAACGAGCGTCGCTATCGGTCAAATTTGCTGGACTGGATATCGGTGAATTATCGCAACTAACACTCACCGAAGTCGCGCTTAAGCTACGTGCTGCTGCCGAAGCTAAACCAACTGATGATACTGTAGATCGAGAAAAAGCCATTGTCGCTCAGCGTATTGCTAGTGATATTCTCTCGCGTGTCGAGGCATTGACGATGCTAGGATTGGGCTACTTATCGCTTGAGCGTACTACGCCGACCTTATCGCCAGGTGAGCTGCAACGCTTGCGCTTAGCCACTCAAATTCGCTCGAAACTGTTTGGAGTAGTGTATGTACTGGATGAGCCTTCCGCTGGTCTGCATCCTGCTGATACTCAAGCGTTATTAGGCGCGTTAGATGAGCTTATCGTGTCTGGCAACTCGGTATTTGTAGTCGAACACGATGTCAGTGTTATTCGACATGCTGATTGGATAGTCGACGTTGGCCCCGATGCTGGAGCTCATGGCGGCGAAGTGATTTATAGTGGTCCTGTCGAGGGACTACGTACAGTTAAACAGTCACATACAGGTCAGTATCTTTTTAATACTGCTAAAAGCATTACTGAGCGCGCGCAACGTCCGCCGAGACAGCCTATAGCTTGGCTAAAACTCGCAGGGGTTGAGCGCAATAACTTGCAAGGGTTAGCTGTCGAGTTCCCGTTAGGGGTGATGACTACCGTAACAGGGGTATCCGGTTCAGGTAAATCGAGCTTGGTGAGTCAGGCGCTGGTTGAGCTGGTCTATGAGGTACTAGGACAAAAACCAGTCATAGAAGCGCCAACGGGCGAAGCTGATTTATTAGAGCAAGAGTTAGAGACCCCAACGGGTGGTCAAATCATCGCTGGCATGGATGATATAAAACGATTAGTCACTGTCGATCAAAAGGCTATTGGGCGTACACCGCGCTCTAACTTAGCGACTTATACTGGATTGTTTGATCATGTGCGTAAGCGGTTTGCAGCCACCGACGAGGCCAAAGCACGCCGTTATAATGTCGGTCGCTTTTCATTTAATACTACCAAAGGTCGCTGCCCTAATTGTGAAGGCTTAGGCTTCGTGATGGTCGAGCTGCTGTTTTTACCTAGCGTTTATTCCCCCTGCCAGGTCTGTCATGGCCAGCGCTATAATGAGGACACGTTAGAAATCACATATCGCGATAAAAATATCGCTGAAGTACTGGCGCTTACGGTTGAGAGCGCCTGTGAGTTCTTCATTGATGAGCCATCTATTTTGCGAGCATTAGATGCTTTATTACAAGTTGGGCTAGGCTACTTAAGATTAGGTCAGCCAGCTACTGAACTCTCAGGTGGTGAAGCGCAACGCATCAAACTAGCTACCGAATTACAGCGCAGCCAGCGTGGCGATACGCTTTATGTGCTGGATGAACCGACCACTGGCTTGCACCCTAAAGACGTATCAATGTTGATGGCGCAATTGAATGGACTCGTTGACGCTGGTAACACGGTTATTATGGTCGAGCATGATATGCAAGTGGCTAGCAATAGCGACTGGATTATGGATATCGGCCCTGGCGCAGGAGACGCGGGTGGACATATTGTCGCTCAAGGTGTGCCTAAACAAGTGGCTTGCTCTGAGATCAGTAAAACTGCCCCGTTTTTATTGGTAGAGTGTGAGTCTTAACCCTTTTAATATTCATTTAATAGCCAGCCACTAACAAAAGCAAAATACTCTCGAAACCAAGCGTTATAACGGACGGACAATGGGGTGGGGCTGGCTAGTAATATTGGCTGCTTATAGCCTTGGTGACGGGCAATAGCTGCTGAGCGGATCGTATGAAAATCGCTGGTGACGATAGCGATAGGCTCATTTAGACTGACTGATTGAGCTGCTAAAATAGCTTGGCTATTGATTAGATTCTCCTCTGTGCTGGTGCTCTCGCCTTCTTGCGTCACTCGCGCTAAAGGTATGCCGTGAGTCTCATAAAGATAAGTCGCCATAATATCGGCTTCACTACGCGTGCGCCCAAAGCCCACCCCACCACTGGTAATAACGACAGCTTGCGGTTGTGATTTGATAACAGGTACAGCTCTATCTAATCGGGCGGCGAGCGTTGGCGTTGGCTGACCACCGACTGTGCCTGATCCTAATATAATGACAGCGGCAACGGGCGGTGTAACTTGCTTACTCAGCTTAATCTGCTGTTGCAAAGACCCTATAAATACGCCAAAACTCACTAGCCATAATCCAAACAAAATCCATAGCGCGTGCCAGCTGATATTGAGCCAAGTGCTTTGAATCACAAAATTGCGAATAGTATGCCAAAACAGTCCATGAGCGATAAAGATAAGACCTATTAAAAGTGGCACTACGGTACTGAAATTAATTTTGTCAACAGCAATCAAGATGACGCAGTCTATAATAAAAACTAAGCCGCTAATGGTGAGTAAGGTACGTAAGACTTTAAGTAACATCGGCTACCTTTTATTGTGTTGAGCGTAATTGCTTTAAGCGAAAACTGTTTTGAGCGCCATAAGCCTTTATTCCAAAGCTTTTAGGCCTGCTTGAGTAATGACAGCGGTATTAACTATATTTTGCGCCATTGCACCGGTTAATGTAGGTAGAGTTTGCATATTAGCTTCAAAATAAGTAGTTGTCTAAAGAATGTTAATAGTCCATAGTTGCAGCATAACTGTCAGGATTAAACCTTATAGTGACCGCTAACATGCCTATTAACGTCAAAATAAGCATGACCCAAATAATCTGGAAACCGCCTTGCCATTCATGTAGTGAGACTGCAAAGTAGGGGACAATCGCAGTAATAATAAAACCAATACCTTGCACAAAAGCAGTCAGTGCACCCGCCAAGTTTGGTGCAGATAAATGATCAAGTGCTACCGTTAGTGTCAACGAAAAACAAGCGCCAAGGCCTGCACCTATCAGAGCTGTCCACAGCAATAATAGTGACTCAGGCATCAGGATTAATCCTGCAAAGCCTAAAAGCTGAATACCGACGGCGAAGAATAACCAAGGCCTGCGATCTAGCCGACTGTTTGAGAGCGCAGGAGCGCCTAGTGCGCCTATCACCTGAAATATGGTCATAATGCCGATCAGCTCACCGCTACTTTGAGCGCTCCACCCTAGACCACGAGCATAAGTCGGCAAAAAAGCAATCATACAAGCGTAGCCTGCATTGGCGAGGCCAAAATAGATGGCGAGTAGCCACGCACGGCGATTCTTAAAAAAGTTAACCGACACGCTACCTTGTTCGGTCTGAGTCACTTCAGCTGGTCTAAACCACCACATCAATAAGGCAATAACGGGCAATATTAACCATATACCAAGACCTGCCTGCCAGCTACCATAATGCTGAGCGATTGACGGGCTAAAGGTCGCTGCAATACCGCCGCCTGCCATCAAAAAGGCGGAATAAATCCCCATCGTTAGTGGTACACGCTGAGGATACCAGCGCTTGACCACGCCGGGTGCCATCGACTGTACAATGGCGATACCAATACCGCCTAACAACGTACTGAAAATCAACGCCTCACTTGAAGTTAGCCCTAGTCGCCATAACCCTGATAAAGCAATGGCGATCAATCCGCCTATTATCCAAGTGCTCTCACTTAAGCTTTTACCTAGCCAAGGCAGTAGTAGCGGATAGATGCCCATACACAGCATAGGCAGCACTACCAGTAGCGAGGCAGTCTGCAAGCCAATCCCTGTGCTAAGTCGAATCTCATCCAGTAACGGGCCAGTAGATGTCAAAGTCGGGCGCAGGGTCAATGCGAGCGCCGCTATGACTAGTATAGGCCATAATGAGCTAAGCGCTGATGTCTGAGTATTTGATTTGGAGTAATCAGTGCGCATTTATAAGGCCATCAGAAATAGGAGAGAGGGGTCTAGGTAGATAACGTTGCAGGACTAAGTAGTTTTATTCTCAATAAAAAACAGCGCCCTAAATATAACTTTAGGACACTGATTATTTTACTAATTTATACTGTTCATTAGTGGCGTTGACAATCAATTGCACTGGCAGCAGTTTGTACAGCAATTGCAGCTCTTGCAAGTGGCTGAATTTTTACAATCGCATTTTGGGCAACTGCAGCTATTATCATTAGCATAGTGAATAAAAGCTTTTGTAGTCAATACCATAATAAATTCCTTTTTATAATAAACGAGTTACTAGTATTGCAAACCCCACTAAAGAATTCAGTAAAGCTATTGTCAAGTTATTAGGCAAGTTAGTAAAACCTACTGGCTCATCAGTTCAATCGTACCGTTACCATTTTCAGCAGGCTGTGTAATAACTACTTTGCTAGCCAAGATATCACCTTGAGCATTAATGTTATAGCATTCTGTCGATGCACTATCAGGGTCATTATTGATCAGTAGATTACCAGAGGTGCCTATACAGAACCATGCGGTTTTATTGCTATCTTGAGTCAGTGACCATGTCTGCTCATAAATGCCCAATTGGCGGCTCATCGTTTGATCGGTATAGACCGTATCAGTGACAAAACTGCTAGACTCGCCAACGCGCGCGCTCTTGGGGATGCTGGAGGTTTGATTCGATACTGAGTATATACCTGTGTTGTCCGTAAAGCCGTGGAATACTAGCGGATTCAACGTAAAGTAGTTAGTAGCAACGGCTTGATTGGTCACTTGACCCGATAGAGTGCTAATAGTGCTGATTTCGCCACCTTGCACAGACTTACCATTGAACAGCATAGCCCCTTTGGGCGTGACTTTGATATCTGCCGTTACGGTTTGACCCTCGACTATTGCCATTAGTTTTGCACTACGCGCTTTGGTATAGATGTCGAGCATCGTGGCTTCAATTGGGTATTGGGTGACTATAGTCGTGTTATCTGTAGTGCCCATCGGTGCACCGTTAATGGTGACACAAGCGCTCAGGCTCAGGCCAAGCCCTGCTATTATCCCTAATCCTAAGTTTTGCATAGTTCGATCCCTATTTGAATGTTGAAAGTTATTATTATAAACAATAACTATAATCGAATTTTGAAGCAATAACATCCTTGTCATTATTAATCTACTATAACTATTAATTCAGTTATACATTAATTGGCTGAGGGATTTTTTTAGTTAATAGGTAATGAGCAACGATACCGATACAAAGGCCCCAAAAAACTGAACTTAATCCCAAAAACTGCATACCAGAGGCTGTTGCCAAAAAGGTAATCAATGCCGGTTCTCTTTGGCTCTCATCTTTCATAGCCACAGTAATATTGGCTGAGATAGCACCTATCAGTGCCAAACCAGCTAGAGCGGCGATCAGCTCTTTAGGCAATAAGCTAAATACCAGTACAATGCTACCAGCAAATACCCCGCCTAATAAGTAAAAAACACCATTAGCGACACCAGCGATATAGCGCTTTTCTTTGAGCTCGTGCGCATCTTTTCCCGTACATAGTGCAGCAGTTATCGCGGCTAGCGTAATGGTAATACCGCCTATAAAAGCAACGGCTAATGAAGCAAGGCTAGAGCCCATAACAATAGGTTTCGCTGGCGTGTCATAACCACTTAAATTCAAGATCGCCATCCCAGGTAAAAACTGCCCTGTCAAACTGACAAGGATAAGGGGAACAGCAAGGTTAAACGTTGAGTTCCATGACCATTCTGGCGAAATAAAAACAGGAACCGTCATTGTAAAATTGACATTAACAGGATTCATCTTGCCAAATACTAAGCTTAAGATAATGCCACACAACAATACCCAAATCATCGTATAGCGCGGTGACAGGCGTTTGGCTAATAGATAACAACCCAACATACTAAAAATGATAACTGGCATAGTGTCAGTGGCAACGAACAATGCCAAACCGAATTGAAATAGTATGCCTGCCATCATACCTGCGGCGATACTGTTAGGGATCCACTTTAGAATTTTATCAAAATAACCCGTCACGCCGACAATGAAAATGACAATGGCTGAAATAATATAACCAGCAACGGCCTCATTAATACTCATCTGTGGAAATAAGGTCACGAGTAAAACCGTTCCTGGCACAGACCAAGCGTTTACTATCGGTGCTTTATATTTGATAGAGAGGTAAATACTCGGTATCGCTGCGCCTATCGATATCCCCCAAATCCAAGACGCCATCATCGCCTCTGATACTTGCGCCGCTTGTGCTGCTTGAAAAAAAATCACTAACGGTCCAGCATAAGCAATGAGTACGGCTAAAAAACCAGCAACAGATGCTGAAAGTGACCAGTCTTTTTTTAAATCTTGTATTACAGTTACCATCTACGTTCCTACAAACTCTATAATATTATCAACTGATTATCTTGAGAGTAAACCTGAAATCGTTTGACAGTCACTTCTCGTACAAATCACTATCAGACAACAGAATTTTTCCCACGAAAATCAATATAATATTATAGCATGCCAACCGATATGATTTATATAACGATACATAGTTTATCGTTATATAAAAATATATTATCTAATTTAAGAAAGTAAATGTAAGCATAAAAGCCATCACCGCGCACAAAAAAGCCACCCGATCGTAATTGGATGGCTTGGATAGAATAAGGCCGCTTAGAGTAGCGGTATCGATGCTAGTCTAAATACTGTAATAATTTAAACCACTGCTAGCTCGTTTTTTCCACCCAGCTCATACAGAGCGCCAGTACGACCGACAATCAACGGATCAACATAGCCGATTTGCTCTTTGTCTTTATTGTCATATGGTAGCTTGTTGAGTACATAGCGCATAGCATTTAGTCGCGCGCGCTTTTTGCAGTTGGACTTAATCACGATCCAAGGCGACTCAGCGTGATCGGTGTTATAAAACATCGTCTCTTTAGCCAACGTATAGTCATCCCACGTGTCGAATGATGCCATATCGATAAGCGACAGCTTCCATTGCGTTAATGGATGAGCCTCACATTGAGCAAAGCGGCGGCGCTGTTCATCACGGCTCACCTAAAACCAAAACTTAATTAGATGTACACCCGAGTCGATCAGGTTTTTCTCAAAGCCTAGAGTCTGACGCATAAAGGTCTGATACTGCTCATCAGTACAGAAGTTCATTACCCGCTCTACGCCTGCTCGGTTATACCATGAGCGATCAAAAAGCACGAACTCGCCTTGCGTTGGTAGATGCTGGACATAACGCTGAAAATACCATTACCCAAGCTCCTGTTCAGATAATTTTTCTAGCGCAACTACCTTGGCACCGCGAGGGTTGAGATGCTCCATAAAGCGCTTAATCGTACCACCTTTACCCGCGGCATCACGACCTTCAAAGACAATCACTACTTTTTGTCCCGTTTCACGGACCCAGCGTTGCAGCTTTAGTAGCTCTACTCGTAGATGATACTTTTGCTTTTCATAGGTCTTGCGTGACAAGCGGTTCTCATAAGGATAGCTGCCTTCACGCCATTTAGCGGATAGCTCGTCATCTTTTTTGATCCCTGTTTTTACTTGCTTATCCAAAGCGCTTTGAGCAAATAAGTCTTTTAGCTTTATCAGGTCATCTTGTGAGGCGTCATGGATTAACGCTTGCAGGTGATCGGAGATGCCATCGATGTTACCGTCCTTCAGATCTTGTAGAATAATTCCGTCGATAACTTCTTTGGTTTTAAATTGATAGCCTGACTATAGCTACCATCGAAGGCTAAGCGGTAGATTTTGGTATGACTATGATTTGGCCTAAAGATCACGCAATTTAAATAAACTATCTACTACTCTCATTTTATTAATGATAAGATTCCGCGATTCAACATAATTGCTATATAAAAATTTGATCAACTATAATCATTTACTTACTAACTTTAGGTTCACAATGACAAATAACTCTAATTATAAACTTGCTTTTTTAACGGTTGCGTTGCTCCTTTTAGGTTCAGTAGCGTATGTTATTTATACCAAATATAGTGTCAGTAGTACCAATGATATGGCATCTGAAAATATTTCGACATTGGTCAATGATAATAACGAAGAAGAAGCGTATGTAAATGACAACTACAATAGCAAAGGCACAGATAATGTAGAGCAGTCTGCATATATCACTGGAAAGGTAGTTAATGTCAATACTAATGCAGAACAAAAGACCTTTATTAAGGTAAATAGTTTTGCCGATCATCTGGACTACACTTTACTCACTAGCTTAGAACCTCAGCTTGTGAATGTGAACTTAGGAGATGTCATTAGTTTTCCCGATACCCTTAATAAAAGTCATAACAATGCTTATTATTTTGTGAATAAAACTTCAGATTATAAAGTGGTTGGGAAGAACACTGAAACTTATATAGGTACTGAGACTATCAATGTGTCTGATGTGCAAGGTAGCATGCAGGGTCGTGATGTACTGTTAAATGCTATGATTTCAGATTTAAAGACTAGTAAAAAAGGTCACTCCTTCTTCAAAGTTAGTGATGATAAAAGCAGCATAAACGGGGTTTTATTTAATTCTGAAACCAACCAATTAGAAGATCGACTGTTATTATTAGAAGACTATAACGATACCTCTAAACGAGTTAAGCTGGAAGGCAAAATAGGTATATATAAGAATGAGCTACAAATAATTGTTTCAAAGGTTTATAACTAACATACTGTTGAGATCACAATGCCTGTTTCACTATTACTAATTATATACTTGCTGTTTGCTTTTGTGGCCTTTGATAGCTTCGATTTCATGCCTTTACTTGTATGTTTAATTACTGGCAGTATCTGTGGTTATGTTGACTACGGGCGCTATTTTATTGATAAAGGCTTGTCGATTTTGACTAGCACTATTGCCACTATACTATTTTTTAGTATGTTTACTCCTAATCTAGGTTTCAAAGTATCGCTAATCATCGTAACCTGCTTTGCTTTGAGTATCGGTGCTATTGTAAATATAATTGTTCATTCAGTATCAAGTCTCGAAAAGAGAGAAGAAGAGTCTAGACAGCTTAATGAGGGTCTAACAAAGTCAAATGAAGCATTGCAAATAGAAAGAAACTCATTACACCTTAGCCTGAATGATGTGAAAAAAAGAGAAACTGAATTGCGAGTTAGTATAAAAGACAACTTGAAAGTTATGCAGAATCTAAATTACAAAAACAGCCATTTAACCAAGCAGAATAGAGATCTTGAGGTTAATTTAAAAGAAATATCTGCTGAGAAAAAGCACAGGGAGGATAAATTATCGTCTTTGACAAAAAGTACTTTTTTGATGGAAAATAGTTTAAAACAGTTAACGAGGTCTCAAGAAGAAATTGATAATATAAAAAAAGATCTGATGAGAAAAGAGCAGGGTCTGAGGCAAAAGATTGAAAGTTTAACCGTGTTCAAAGATAAACAAGACAACAGCAATGCTACCAAACAATTAGAAAAACAACTGCGAGATATTCGTAATGAGTTGAAGAGCAATGAATTAGAGAAGAGTAGTAATCTATTGAAGCTAAGAGAAGCCCATCAGTCAATAGCTTTGCAAGCTAAAGAAAAGCTAAGTTTAGAAAATAAAATCGATGAAATGCGGCAGCAACAGCAGTCATTAATCAAGGGCTCAAATCAGCTGAAACTAGAGAAAGAAATAACACAGAGTAAGCTTAACAGCGTTCAGAATGAGATCAACTCACAAAAAACAGTCAATCTAGAAAATGAGAAAGTGATTGAACAAATGTCCTTAACAATAAAGGAGCTAAAGATAAGTGACGAATTTTTAAAAAACTGGCTAGATATTGAAACTCTATTAAAAAATTATGCTTATCCTACCAGTGTCGCTACTCCTGCTAAGTTAATTGAATATTCTTATGATAAGGAAAAAATTGATCTTTATCTTAGAGAGAATTTACATGAACTGAGATTGAAAAGGAATAAAAGGTTTCATGAGGTAAATACAAAGATTACTGAAAACGATGTTATAAAATCTAGAGATTGCCTTATGGAATTAAAGGATAGGCTTACGTAGCCTGCTGATAGCTTTTTGATATAAGGAATGGTTGCTAAAACTTCCACGGTTTTTCAAAAAAACTTATAAGTTTTAAATATTGAGCTTTGCAGGTCTCAATCGTAAAAATTAATATATTTCAAACGACAGAAATTGATAAGTCCAGACTCGAAGTCATGCTATTGAAGAATTATTTAGAGAAAAATTAGAATAAGCTAGGAATACAGAGGTTTTGATTAAGCAGAGAATAAGATTGGCGGTGACGGAGAGATTCGAACTCTCGATACGCTATTAACGCATACACACTTTCCAGGCGTGCGGTTTCAGCCACTCACCCACGTCACCATTTTGAGACGGCTCATTATAGACGATAGTGCCTACAATGTCACGACTTGCAAGTCATGATTATAGATTAATATGTCTTATCTTTCATTATAACCAAGCGCCTGCTAGGATAGAGTGCGCGCAGTATGCAAAGCTGAATAATAGTTGATGATAGGGTAATGAGAGTGAACGGTAAAATTAATAGTGGCAAAAACAGCTTCAACAATAGTCAGATTAATTCTATATTTAATAGCACCCTTATAGTAGTCACTGTAGTAGCAACTATGTCAGTAGCACATGCCGAGGACTTAAGCCAGTGTAGCGAGTCTTTTTATGGCGGTATTTATCCTGAATTCATTAATACAAAATTAAGCCAAAACACTCAAGCGCTATGCTTTAACGGTTTTGCTGTCATGTACTCCGGTGTCTCGCGCACTCCATTATGGTCAGCTGAGTATCTGACTCGCAAGCGCCTGAATGATGCTAAACAAATCGACTATGATGCTAGCTTTCATGAAGAGAGTCGTTTGCCTAAATCTTTTCGTGCGTCATTAGAGGACTACTCTGGCTCAGGTTATGATCGCGGACATCTAGCGCCTAATGGTGATATGGCAAATCGCTCTCAGCAGTACGATAGCTTTAGTCTAGCCAATATTGCACCGCAATCACCGCGTAATAGCCGTTACGTTTGGCGTAATATTGAATCAGCTACGCGCTATTTGACTCAACAGTACGGTGAGATCTATACAGTCACTGGCGTTGCTTTCACAACCAAAAAGCTAGCTCGTTTAAATAATCGCGTCCTAGTACCTAGTCATTTCTTTAAAGCAATATATATTCCTGCGACCAATCAAGCTGGCGTTTATTACGCACCTAATGATGAGTTTGAGAGCATAGAAATTATCAGCTTAGATGAGTTGATAGCACAAACAGGTATCGATGTTATGCCTGTATTAGACTATCAGGTCAAAGCGCAGGCTTTAGATTTACCACTTAAAGCTGGTAAGGATTTAGATAATCTCACAATAAATGATGAAGAGCCTGCTTGGATGCTATTTGTCTTAGGTATTATCGACTGGATAAAGGGCAAAATTCAGCTATTAGTTTGATACTTAGCGAAATTATTCTAGCTGGTAGCGAGCTTTACTTTCTTTATATACAAGTATGCGCCTGCTAGGATAATGTATTTATATCAACAAACACAAACTATGGTAATGAGTTCTATGATGACAGTTGGTCCTAAATCTATTGGTTTAACAGTAATCATTGCTATATTTAGCATGCCAACCGCTCACGCCAATAATTTTAGTGATTGTAGCGAGTCGTTCTATGGCGGCATCTATCCTGAATTCACCAATGCCAAGTTAAGCAACAATACTCAGGCGCTATGCTTTGATGGTTTTGCGGTGATGTATTCGGGCGTTACGCGCACACCTTTATGGTCAGCAGAATATTTAGATCGCACTCGTCTCAATCAGGCTAAGCTAATTGATCGTGATGATAGCTTTCATGAGGAGAGCAGGCTACCGCAGTCGATGCGCGCGAAGCTTTCAGACTATTCAGGCTCAGGGTTTGATCGTGGACATCTAGCGCCCAATGGCAACATGGCCAATCGTAGCCAGCAGTACGATAGCTTTAGTATGGCCAATATCGCTCCACAGTCACCACGTAATAATCGTTATATTTGGCGCAATATCGAGTCAGCTACGCGTTACTTGACTCAGCAGTATGGTGAGGTCTATAGCGTAACAGGCGTAGCGTTCAAGGATAAAAGGCCTAAGCAACTCGAAGGTCGTGTCATCGTACCCAGTCACTTTTTTAAAGCGGTTTATATCCCTGCAATTAATCGAGCAGGCGTCTATTACGCGCCCAATGATGAATCGGAGCGGATAGAAATTATTAGCCTTGATGAGCTAGCTGAGCAAACGGGGATTGATGTGATGCCTATATTGGACTATCAGGTTAGATCGCAGGCGCTAGCACTGCCTATGCAGGCAGGTGATGACTTGGGTATTTCTAACACTGATGAAGAGCCTGCTTGGATGATATTTGTCGTTGCCATTATCCAGTGGTTAGTGATGCAACTACAAGCTTAATTCGTTATCATCGAATAGACTCTGGCTAAATTTGGATAAAAAGGATACACGCATGATTGACCCTTTTGCTAACGATCATCAAAGTATGCAGATTGGTGAGCTGACTATCGAGAATCAAACCGATAAGATTATTATCTATGGGGATATTGATTTATACCTTAATGAGATAGGTTTTGAGCAAGCAAAGCAATTAAATGAGTTAACAAGCAAGATACTAAAGCACTTTGAAAAAACAAGTCAGTACACAATAAATGATGAGGTGTCAAAGATAAAAGATGACCGAACAGACGGAACCGTTGACAACCCGTTTCTATAAGCCTTTGATATAATTGTTAATTACAGAAAGGAATTTATATAAAAAATTACTAGGCAAAGTGCAAAATATGCTTATAATGGCTCAAGTTAGCGTTTATATTACTTTTTCTTTGGTTAATTCTCTATCGGTTATAGTGATAGAGACAGTAGCTAGGAGATAGTAAAGGATATTATAAATGCTATTTCGAGTTCACATTTTGAATAATCATCGTACGAAAGGAGTCGATTTATGAAATTATTTACAAAATCTATGATGGCAGTAGCAGGTATCAGCATGGCTACTATGGCATTTGCTGCGGATCCACTGCATAACACTACTTGGCAGACTTATGATGACGGCCAGCCAAAAGGCGTGGTAAAAATCACAGAATCTAATGGCGTCTTGACAGGTAAGCTGATTGCTGGCTCTACTGCAAAAGCTAAGCAATATGTCGGTACTACGGTTATCAGAAACCTAAAAGCAGATGGTGGCGGTAAATATAGTGGTGGTACGATCACTGATCCTGCTAAAGGCAAAGATTATCGTATGACCGCTAATTTAGAAGGTAATACTCTTAAGCTCAAAGGTTACATAGGCCCGATCTTCCGTAGCCAAGAGTGGAAAAAGAAATAAGATAGTGTTTTGTTTTAGATTTTATTTTAAAACTTAATATTTACTATCGTAATTACTTTATATAAAAATCCCGCTAAGCCTATTGGTTTAGCGGGATTTTTAGTTTGTTCTATTATAGCTATAGAATATTTATTTTGTAAATTCAGGATAAGCTTCCATACCGCATTCAGCGATATCAGCGCCTTCATATTCATCTTCTTCAGAGATGCGAATACCAATGACAGCTTTGAGCACGCTCCACACAATTAAACTGGTGACAAATACCCAAACAAAAATGGTAGCAGCACCAGCAATCTGACCGATAAAGGTAGATGCTGGATTTGTAATCGGCACGATCAACAAGCCAAATAGACCAACGACGCCATGTACTGAGATAGCACCAACTGGATCATCGATTTTCATTTTATCTATTGCTAAGATAGAAAGAACTACGATCACTCCTGCGGCCACGCCAAATAAAGTCGCTTGCAGGGCCGTTGGCGTTGAAGGTTCAGCAGTAATAGCAACCAGTCCTGCTAGTGCACCATTTAAGAGCATTGTTAAATCAGCTTTGCCAAAGATAAGGCGGGCGATTATTAGTGAGCCGATTGCCCCGCCAGCAGCTGCGGCATTAGTATTTAGGAACACCATAGCGACGGTGTTCGCACTATCGATATCGCCCAGTTTCAGTACTGAGCCACCGTTAAAGCCGAACCAGCCCATCCATAAGATTAGCGTACCTAGCGCTGCTAATGGCAAGTTTGCGCCAGGAATGGCACGTATTTCGCCATTAGCACCATATTTGCCTTTGCGAGCTCCTAATAGTAGTACGCCTGCTAGTGCAGCAGCAGCACCCGCCATATGGACAATGCCAGAGCCTGCAAAGTCTGAAAAACCAAGCTCAGTTAAGTTAAATAAGCCAAATACATCGTTGCCACCCCAAGTCCAGCTACCTTCCATTGGATAGATAAAGCCTGTCATCACTACCGCGAATAATAGAAACGCCCATAGCTTCATGCGCTCAGCGACCGCACCTGAAACGATCGACATACAGGTTGCCACAAACACAACTTGGAAGAAAAAGTCAGAAGGATCAGAGTATACCGAATCACCGTTGAAGCCGTTTTCTACAGAGGCTGCTAAAGCGTTCTCTACTAAGCTCTCATTGCCTGCAATACCGCTTAAAAACATGTTGCCACCATACATAATGGCATAACCGCACACCATATACATAGTACAAGCAACAGCAAACAGTGAAATGTTCTTTGTCAATATCTCAACGGTGTTTTTTGATCGTACTAAACCTGCCTCTAACATAGTGAAGCCTGCGGCCATCCACATGACCAGCGCCCCACAGATTAAAAAATAAAACGTATCGAGCGCGTACTGTAGTTCGAAAATTTGACTTTGCATCTTAATTCCCCCTTGAATTGACAATGCAGATACTTTTTTTAGATAGCTAAGTGTGTTTTATGAGCAGTGGTCTATAAATCGCTGTAGAGACTCAATAGTGAGCAATAACAGCGATATAGACTTGGGCTCGTAAATTATTTAGATGGCATCAGGACCTGATTCTCCAGTACGAATGCGAATGACTTGTTCGAGCGCAGTTACGAAGATTTTGCCGTCACCGATTTTGCCAGTGCTAGCGATACGAGTAATGGCTTCGATAGCGGGCTCGACCATCTCATCGATCACCGCGACTTCAACTTTTACTTTAGGTAAAAAGTCCACCACGTATTCTGCGCCGCGATAAAGCTCGGTATGTCCTTTTTGGCGACCAAAACCTTTGACTTCGGTGACAGTGACGCCTTTAACACCAATCTCAGATAGTGCTTCACGCACATCGTCGAGTTTAAAAGGTTTTAAAATAGCAGTGATTAGCTTCATAAGATTATCCTTATCTAAGTAATATCGCAGGCTTATGCATGCGTTTTGATGCATCGTACGGCTACTGTGCTCAATTTCTCTCACTTAAGACATTCAAGAATTATGCCAAACGCTCTCAAAAGGGGTTGATTACGGATGGACTTAAGCGTCTTAGATGAAGCCATTGATAACAGCATAGAATGCTTTTTACGGCATTTTATAAATACGATTGCTGTAAAAAAAGTTAACATAGCGCTGATGATTAGTCAGCTGTCGGTTTATTATAACCAACTTTGCTCGGTTTAGGGCAGGCTATCTTAGGATGTTTTGCTGCGTTGTTCATGGCAGTAAAATATGGATAACGGCAAAAATTAGCCATAAAATATCTGAACAGCTTAGTAAACGCTTTTAGCTGAACGCTATGAAAATGAGGAGTGATAATTAGAGAAAACAGCTGTTGATTTACGTAGGTTTCAATACGCTTATATAGTGAAACATTGGAGCTTTGAGCCTATAAGCGCTGGGCTATACAGAGTGTAAGCTGTTAAGAAAGCTAAGCTTTGGGGAACAACAGATAAGGGGTTTTAGTAGTGCCTAGCAGCTTTTTAGTATCGCTGCCTTGTAGCATCTCGCGCAGTCGTGACTGCCCAAAAGCACCTGTCATAAGTAGACCTATTTCATGCTCCTGTTGGTAATAGCTAATTGCTGCACAAGCATCGCGGCTTTGTATCAATTTCTTTTTACAGTTGATACCTGCTTGCTTAAGTCGCGCGTAAGCCTCTCTTAGTGCATCACAATTTTCAGAACTATCACGACCGACCATCACGATATGAATGGTCAGGTTACGAGTTAGCGGGATTTTGCATAGCCAATCAAGCATTTTATGAGTAGTCGCACGATTATCAAAGGCGAATAAAGCAGTAGTAGGGGGCAAAAATGGTGCAGGGGTCACCAAAACAGGGCAGTGACTAAGACGGATCAGCTGGCTTAACGTAGATTTGCAAGTGACCTCGTGACCGATAACCACTAGCTGAGCTTCATTATCGACATAATCTAGGCTTTCACTTAGATGCTCGTGGCGATGCAAAGTATAAGTTTGGCGTTTGGGCTGGTTTTGGGCACAATATGCCGCTGCTTGATGGAGCAGGAGTCGGCCTTGAGCTTTTAGCTCGCCATTACTCAGCTGCTCTTTGCTGGTGAACTGATCGAGCAGGTAGCTTTCATCATCGATGTTTAGGCAGCCTGAATAGTTAACAGCGGCTTTTTGCTGCACACTAGGTATCGAATGGAGTAGGCCTATAGGCACTCGCAGGCGCATCGCCGCCCACATACTAGCGTCTAGAACCGCTTGCACATGATCGGGACAGTCCAAGCAGGCAATCACACTATTGGGTTTTAAATTACTCATAAGACAACCACATCGATAATAAAACTAGCGCCAAACTCAAGAGGTATGTAATTCAACAGATATTAATCCAGTAACCCGATATCACGGCGATCGTGGATAGAGAAGCGATCAATCAAAGTCCGACTGGCGTTATTAAGGCCTACTACTTTGACATCAGTTCCCTCACGTTGCAAGCGCATCACAAGCTTATCCAAAGTATCTACCGCGCTAACATCCCAAAAATGTGCTTGGCTAACGTCGATTTGGATACTATCGAGCGCCTCTTTGGTGTCAAAGCTGTTCAAAAACTGGGTGGACGAAGCAAAGAACACTTGCCCTTGTACGTAATAGTAGCGACTATTATTAGCATCATCATACTCGCTAAATATCGTTAAGAACTGACCGATCTTATTAGCAAAGGCGAGCGCGGATAGCAGCACCCCAACGCCGACTCCATAAGCTAAGTTATGAGTAAGTACGGTGGTCAATACCGTGGCTAGCATGACAATATTAAAGGATAAAGGATGAGTTTTGAACTCGCGGATAGACTGCCAGTTAAAGGTACCGATAGAGACCATAATCATCACGGCTACCAGCGCTGCCATTGGAATCTGGCTGACCCATTGACCTAAAAATACCACCATAATGAGGAGTACTACCCCTGCTATCAATGCTGATAAGCGCCCTCGACCTCCTGATTTTATGTTGATCATTGACTGACCAATCATCGCACAACCTGCCATACCACCGAAGAATCCAGCAACCACATTCGATATGCCTTGACCACGGCACTCGCGGTTCTTATCACTTGAGGTATCGGTGAGCTCATCGACGATAGTCGCGGTCATCATGGACTCAAGTAAACCGATGATCGCAAGGGTAATAGAATAAGGCGCGATAATTAATAAAGTATCTAAATTAAGCGGGATATCAGGCAACAAAAACACAGGTAGCGAATCAGGTAGGTCACCCATACTACCAACGTTGCGGATATCTAGATTCAGATACATAGCCACCGCGGTCAGACCGACGATACAGATCAAGGGCGAGGGTAGTATACGACCGATCTTAGGAATCAGCGGAAACAGATAAATAATCGCCAGCCCCGCTGCCGTCATAATGTAGACCGTCAAGCCAACTCGCTCAGTCATTGGATTGAGCTCAGGCAGCTGCGCGGCAAAGATCAAAATCGCGAGCGCATTGACGAAGCCTATTACCACCGAGCGCGACACAAAGCGCATAAGATTGCCAAGCTTTAAAATACCCATTACAATCTGAATACCACCGCACAAAAGCGTGGCGGCCAGCAAGTATTGCAAGCCATAATCAGCGACTAGATCGACCATGACTAGAGCCATAGCACCAGTAGCTGCTGAGATCATCCCAGGGCGTCCCCCTACAAAGCTGATGACGACAGCAATACAAAACGAGGCATAAAGACCGACTTTTGGATCGACACCTGCGATAATAGAGAAGGCAATGGCTTCTGGAATCAGCGCTAGTGCGACTACAGTACCCGATAAAATGTCACCGCGGATATTAGAGAACCATTCGTCATGTAAGCTATCAATAAATGAGGTCATAAGTAAACTGCATAGGGTTGGAGGCAAAAAAAGTCATCATTATCTAATAGAGTTGATACCGTATTAATAATTAAGGTTTAATTATTAAAAAAGCTGATCCATTAAATAAGGTGCTGCTTAGCTTGATAGCTCAAAAACTATCATCTAGACGCTATCATTTTAAAATTATTGAAGCGTATTGCAGGCTATGAAGACTATAAAATTCGGTTAGATATACAAGCAAGGTCTCTAAGCGCATGACACTCAGACCAAGAATAAAATAGGATAGGTATGACACGCTTAAGGCGTGCATTACAATTTAATATAAAAGTATGCGCATAATAGCACAAAGTGGCAAAAAAGCAGTATCGAAAGATGAACGATAGCGTTATCATGCCATGCAACCGAAGCGTAAGCTATTATTAGCCCTTCAATACCAGCCCCTTAAAAGGATAAAATATGACTAGCCGTGCCACAACAGATACTCTTATTCATAAAGGCGGTGGACTACAGGTAGTGGTAGGCCTAGGACAGTCAGGACTCTCAGCAGCGCGATATTTAGCGGATCATGGCTATCAAGTTGCTGTGACTGACAGCCAAAGCGAACCATTACTAGCAGAGCAATTACCTGCAGCTGTTGAGATTCGACAATTTGGGGCAATTGATGCTGAGTTATTATTGCAAGCTGCTCGTATTGTTATTAGCCCTGGTATTGCTCTAACTACCGCAGCCGTTGCAGCCGCTCGCCAAGCAGGTATTCCTATCGTCAGCGATATTCAATTGTTTTGCGCCGCTTGCACCGTGCCTATTGTCGCAATCACAGGCTCTAACGCTAAGAGCACCGTGACCAGCTTAGTGGGGCAAATGGCAGAGGATGCAGGTATCGATGTTGGGGTAGGCGGTAATATCGGTATACCTGCATTGAATTTGCTAGCCAATCCGAATATGCAGCTGGCAGTGCTAGAGCTATCGAGCTTTCAATTAGAGACAGTGACTAACCTTGGCGCTCAGGTCGCTACTGTGCTCAATATGTCGCCCGATCACTTGGATCGTCACGGCGACATGCTTGGCTATCATCAGGCCAAACACCGTATCTTTCAGGGTGCAAAGTCCGTCGTGATCAACCGCGAAGATGCTTTGACACGGCCTTTAGTTGCCGATAACTTACCACGTATTAGTACGGGTATTCATGCGCCTGATAACGGTCAATATGGCTTAGTTACTGAGCCTGATGGGCAGATTTATTTAGCGCGTGGTACAGAGAGATTACTATCGGCAGATAAGCTGGTGATAAAGGGTCGTCATAATCTGCTTAATGCTCAAGCTGCGCTAGCACTTGGTGAGCTGGCAGGCATCCCATTAGAGAGCATGCTATATACCCTACAACAGTTCGCAGGTCTTGAACATCGCTGTCAATATATCGCTACAGTAGCAGATATCGACTATTTCAATGATTCAAAAGGCACTAATATCGGCTCAACGATTGCAGCTATCGAAGGACTCGGTGCCGTATATGCGCCAAAAGATGGCAAGCTGTTATTGATTTTAGGCGGACAAGGCAAGGCACAACAATTCGGTGAGCTGAGCCCTTTTATTAATAAATATGTCAGCCAAGTCTTATGTATTGGCGAAGATAGCGCGCTAATAGAGCAAGATCTGCGTGCCGCTGCCCTCAGTGATGACGTTCGCCTGCATCAATGCCAAACCTTAGATAATGCTTTTGTCATCATTGGGCAGCTAACCGATAGTAGTCTATCGCAAGTGCAAGCGGTGCTACTATCGCCTGCTTGTGCCAGCTTTGATCAGTTCAGTGGCTACGCTGCTCGCGGTGAATATTTTACTCAGCTAGTCAATGAGCTTGCCGCTGATACTACTGCTATCGATTCTCAATGAAAGCGAGATAAGTGTTAATATACGCTTGTCTTATCCTATTGTTTTGTATAGCTATTGCTGCTACTGTCAATAACTTATTGTTCAGTAGTTCAATATTACGTCTTCAACAGTTTAATGCTATGTTCTTAATAGCTTGATGATTAATAACTTAATGATTTAATGGTGGCGTCTTGTTACTTATACTGGATATTGAATATCAGGTATTAGACGCCGTGTACTTTGCTTGTTAGTGTGTTTGAATATTATGGCGCTCTCCTTTTTTAATAAATCTACCTCGTCTAAGCTGAATACGCGCTCAGACGGTGTTCTGTCCTTACCTTCAGTGCGCTCAATACTCCTCTCTAGTGTCGGCTGTATGATGGTGCTCAGTCTGCTGATGGTCGCTTCGGCTTCTATACCCTTTGCGCTGAGTCGCGGTATGACCGAGCTGCATTTTTTTAATCGTCAGCTGCTCTATATGGGTGTTGGACTGTTTGCGGCAGCGCTAGCTTATTATCTGGTACCGCTAAAGACGCTATATCAAACAGGCACGCAGTTTATTCTATTAGGCATCACAGCGTTGCTATTGATCGCAACGTTGTTTGGTACGCCAATCAATGGCTCAAAGCGTTGGCTCAATTTGGTATTTATTAACTTTCAGGTAGCAGAGCTTGCCAAGTTAGTGATTATCGTTTTTGTCTCCGACTTCGTAGTGCGGCGCTCATTTGAAGTGCGTAATGGTTGGGATGGGTTTTTGCGCATCTCATTAGTTATTGGCATGATGACGTTGTTATTGTTGTTGCAGCCCGATTTTGGCTCGCTGGTAGTAATTGTAGGTACCGTATTTGCGATATTTTATATTGCAGGCGCGCCTTATAAGCAATTCTTGGCATTAGGTGCAGTAGTAGGCGGTCTTGGGGTATTAGCGGTAACGCTGGTGGAGTATCGATTGACCCGCGCCTTATCATTTTTAGACCCGTTTGATGATATCCAAGATACGGATTATCAGCTGGCGCGTAGTCTGATCGCTTTTGGTCGTGGTCAGTTCACAGGGGTCGGCTATGGCGAAAGCGTGCAAAAACTCTCACATTTGCCAGAAGCACATACCGATTTTTTGTTAGCGATTACGGGTGAGGAATTGGGCTTTGTCGGCGTAACGATGATTTTGCTACTAGAGGCTCTTATTATCGGCAGTGCAATGCGTATTAGCTACAATGCACTAAAACGTCGACAGATGCGTATGAGCTATACTGCTTTTGGCATTGGAGTTATTTTTATTGCCCAAACTATTATTAATGCAGCGATGAATATGGGTGCGATGCCGACGAAAGGTTTGACCATGCCATTCTTTAGCTATGGCGGCTCATCAATGCTAATTAGCTTAATCATGGTCGCCTTATTATTAAAAATATATAAAGAAAGCCCTGAGATTGAAAAGAGTCAATGTCGTTATTATTAATAAAACACTCTTGAGCTTACAAGCAAACATGACGTAGCGTGGGTGCTAACCCACGGAACACGCCCTAATAATCTAAACTATCTACCACTCTCATTTAGCTGCTCTAACCCTTGTAGCGGTTTATTTGTCCATTGACTCACAGCTTGCATGAGCATTCGCTCTGGGGTATCGATATCGACTGCTGGCTGTTTCAATAAGTGTAGTGCAGTAGCTAGTAGCCTGCTGGGCTGGCTAGTATTGATAGGTTGCGCTAGATTCTGTTTCGATAGCTTTTGACCTTCGCTATTGAGGATCAAAGGAAGATGATACCAGCGCTCGATAGCAGGCAATTTGACCATTTGCATGATAGCGATTTGCGCGGTGGTCATTGGTAGGATATCGAGGCCACGCATGATATGGCTGACATTTTGCAAGCCATCATCGATACTAGCTGCTAGGATGTAGTTAATGGTACTGTCTTGCCGACGCACGACCATATCACCTAAAGTTTGCTGAGGATTCGCCCATTGCAGCCCTTGAATACCATCTATAAACCCTGTGGTGTAATCGGGCAATTGCAAGCGCAGTTTGTGATGTTGCTTGTTTAGCTCAGCATCGATACAACAGCGAGGATAGCGCTGCCGATCAGACTTTTTATCAATAGGGTTGAGCTGTTGCTGATGCTCCTGTACCGCCCAAAACTGTGCTAAGCGCTTACGCGAACACTGACAGCCATAGCTTAGCGGCTGTAGCGCTGACTGCAAATAGTCATTATAGATGTCAGTACGCTCAGACTGATAAATGATATCGCCATCCCAGAGCATTCCAAGTGCTTCTAAGTCTAATAATATCTGCTCACTGAACTGCCGATCACAACGCGTGATGTCGGTATCTTCCATACGTAGTAGCCAATCACCGCCTAATGACTTGATATGGCAATAGCTTGCCAGCGCAGTAGTCAAAGAGCCCAAATGTAGCTCACCAGTAGGCGAAGGCGCAAAACGACCTACGGGTATACGCACTTGAGGGTGACTTTTTGACTTTGGCGACAGAAATGTAGAAGGAGAGTTGAGGTTTTTACTGGAGTTCAAAGTAATCAGCTACCAAAATGAGAAGATGGCTTTAGGATAAGCAAGCTTGTTTTAAAAAGATATTTATTTTCAGTAGTATTAATGGGTACTTTTGAATGATGGGTTGCAAATGAGTATAGTAGCTCTTAACCGTACCTGTAAAATAGAGCACACAAAATAAAGTGAGAACTCCTATTAAGAAATGCTCACTTTTTACTCTTTAAAAGTACAAAAATTAAGCGACTACTGACCTTGGTTTTGACGCTCTTTCATCTCGGATAATGTCTTGCAATCAATACACTGAGTTGCAGTGGGGCGAGCTTCTAAGCGACGCAAGCCGATCTCAACGCCACAAGTCTCACAAAAACCATAATCATCGTTCTCAATCTCTGACATTGACTTGTCGATTTTGCGAATCAGCTTACGCTCACGATCACGAGTGCGCAGCGCTAAAGCAAACTCTTCTTCTTGAGTGGCCCGATCATTGATATCTGGCATAGAGCTTGATTCATCTTGAATGTAGGTCTTAGTACGATCAGCCTCACCTACCAGCTGGTGCTTCCAATCTAACAAAATAGCTTTAAAGTGCTCAAGCTGGGCATCAGACATATATTCTTCGTCTTTAGCTGGCTCATAAGGGGTGAACTTTACATCATTCGGATCTGTGGTTATGGTGCTCATAGTAGGTATCCTATTTTTTCAAATTAATCCAACAAAACAATAGCGCAAAACAAAGAGTCAGCGTGACTTTACTCTAGTATAAAAATAATTCTTAACGGACTTTGCTTAGGTCGTACATTTAACGCAATTTAAGTTTGCTTCATTTTTAATTATAAAAACAACATTATCTTCATACTTTTGGACAAATATCCATTTCACCAAAATCTCTTATCTCTACCTTATCATAGCCGATATTTACTTATAGCAATAGCTTTATACGACTACAATGTTTTTATAAGAATAATAATGGCGCTCAAGTATCCGACCTTTTAACCCAGCTTGCAACCTGTCCATTGTTGGCTAATTGCAACCAGCGAAATCCAGGACGCGATGTCTTATCATAAGCAAATTCATCATTAAGGGGCTGATACTGATAGCAAGTTGAAGGTGTCGTATAAACAGTAACACCATTACGATGCTGGACTTGTTCTTGATGCGTATGCCCATTGATGATAACGCGTAAATTATCACAGTCTTTAGTACGTTGCCAAAACATTTCAGCATTTTGTACCATATGCGCATCTATCCATTCAGAGCACATAGGGATAAGATGATGGTGGATTGCGAGCAATGCAGGCTTATCACAGCGGTCAAGCTGCGTACATAGCCAGTCGATATCATCCTCTTCAATCTCGCCTGCAACTCGGCCAGCAATAGCAGAGTTTATCAGTAATATTTGCCAGTAATCAGAATCTATAATATAGCGACTCAGCAGACGTGGATCAGCAGGGTGTGCGATAAGCTGGCGCTGATCAAATGGTAAATCATAACCTACCTCCTCGGTAACGTCGTGATTGCCCGCAATACAAGCAAAAGGAATATTCGTCGCAGTCAATACCGCAAAAATATAATCATAAATAGCAGGCTCAACCTGACTGACTAGATCACCTGTTACTAAAATCAAATCACATACCACATTCTGTTCAGCTGCTTCCTCAAGCGCTTGATTAAGCACCTTATCAAACCTCTGCTGACAGCTGTGCATGGCGTTGTCAGTGGTTAAATGTAAATCAGTCAGTTGCAAAATATTGAATACTTCGCTCTGAGCATGGATATAAACAGGACGACTTAGCATAAGGGGCAATCCTTATCGAGTGGTCAATATAGCCTAATTAATAACATTCTAAAAAGTAAATGTAGCAAAAGGTTATAACATAGTTTGTGTGAAACTTTAATGACTTCAGTAAAATAAAGTTGAATTAATTATGATAATAACTTGAGCCTTATCCCTTCGAGCTATTTTTTAGTGTTGACGACGACGCGCGAGAAATTTAGCCAATATCGGCTTAGACGAGAGCAACTTTGAGAGGATAAGTGCTGCAAAGAATATTATCGCTAGCACTAATACTATCGATAAACCTGTCTGAATATCCAGCCAGATACTACCCCAAACCCCTAGCGTTACTCCAACCTGTGCTATGACTAGGGCGATGATCACCATCTGCTTAGGTGCTGTGGAATAAAGCCTTGCGGTCAAAGCGGGCAGTACCAATAAGCCACTGATAAGTAAGCTGCCGACCGCTTGTAGGGCAATGGCACAAAACCCTGCTAGTAGACCCATAAAAAACAGCCGCTGGCGAGTCGGATCAATACCCTGAATACGAGCTAAAGCTTCATGAGTGGCCAGCTTGACTTGCGCAGGCCAAATATATATTAGCAGCCCTAAGCCTACCGCTACGCTAACGCCAAGTAGGGGTAAATCTGACCAATCCAGCTCAAGTAAGTTACCGAATAAAAACCCCAATACATTGGCTTGCTGGTTGGTCAATTGAGTCAAAGCTAGTAGCCCAAGACATAATAAAGTCACCGCGACTACGGCTAGTACGGCATCTACAGGCAGCCGCTCATCATCAATGAGCACTAGTCCTAACACAACCGCGATACTGACTATCGCGATCCCAATACCCATAGGCAATTGCCACCAGACGGCTAGTGCCACACCAAGCAGCGTACCATGCGCTAGTGCATCAGCAAAAAAAGCCATACGCCGCCATAATACGAGACAGCCAAGTGGAGCTGATAGCAGTCCTAGAATGCTGCCTGCGATCCAAGCAGGGGCGATGATAGCCAACCAAGCAGTCATAAAGTGTCCATTAAAATTCGTTGTGAAAATGATAAGTAATGATTGTTTATCAGTAACTTTTCTTAGTAGTCATTTTTTTATTAACGACTATGATGCTCGCAAGCATGAGGCTTGTGCACATAAGGCTGCTCGTAGTGATGACCAAATAGCTTTTGAAACTCAGTGCTAATCGCCAGCTCGCTGGGCTGACCCTCACAGCAAATGTGCTTATTCAAACAGATCACTCGCCGAGAGCCTCTCATCACCCAATGCAGATCGTGAGATACCACAAGCATTGCACAGCGCAAAAATTCGGGTAGCTCATCGATAAACTTATACAGCCAAAGCTCAGTCTCAGGATCCAATCCTTGCATCGGCTCATCTAAAATCAGTAAATTGGGCTTCTCGAGCAAGGCTCTTGCTAGCAGCACGCGTTGAGTTTCACCACCTGATAAATGCAGCATCTGCTGTGGCAGCAAATGATTCAAAGATAAATTATCAAAGATAAATTGGCGTTGATCAGCGCTCAATCGCCGCTTATTGGCTTGTGCTAACAAGTCAGTCACCCGCAGTGGCAAAATAGGCGCTACGGCAAAACGCTGCGGTACGTAGCCTAATCGTAGTGCTTGATGAGTGATAATGCGGCCTTGACTGGGCTTTATCAGACCTAGGATCAGCTTGACCAGCGTTGATTTACCAGCGCCATTAGGGCCAATAAGGCTTAAAGTCTCATTTACTGCAATGTCGATATTGATATGAGATAGCAGGCGTTGCCCATCGATATCGTAGTTGATATTGTCTAAGCTTATAAGCTTACTATCGATAGGTCGCTTCTCATTACTGGCGTTGAGTATATCGATATTTGACTGATCAGTAGAAACAATAGAAGCGTTGGGCGAGCTGGAGGAAAGACTTAAATAACTCATAATAGGGTAGCTCATCGGACGTAAATCAGGGCATAGTAGTAGCTATAAAAGGATCAACTAAAAATGAAAAGGGTTAACCTGTAAAAGCTAATGACAGTTTTGGCAGCGACCGCTCAATTCAATGACGCTACGAGTCACTCTAAAGCCAACGTCTTGTTCTGCAAAGCTCATCATCTCTTGTACAGGCAAGCTACTACATTCTTGTACGCGCAGGCATATGTCACAGATCAGAAAGGCGGCAGTATGCTCAGCGCGGGGATGACAGCAAGGCACATAAGCATTGATTGAGGTCAGTTGATGGATAAGACCTTCGCCTAATAAAAACTCCAGACTACGATACACCGTTGGTGGCGCTACATTTTTAGGAATTTGCTTTTTTTGTTTGGCGACAAGCTCTGTAGCTAAGCCATCAGTGTCAGACGTCTGGGCTAAGCGCAGCTGCTGTAGCTGGGTCATCAAATCATAAGCACCGACAGGCTTCTTAGCTTGTAGAACTAGCTCATATATTTGCTTGCGTAGCTGAGTAAAACGCACACCTCGTACACGACACTGCTCTATGGCAGCGATCAATCGCTCAGCGATATCAGCGCTTGAAAGATGCTGAGTATCGTGAGGATGCTGACAAGCAGAAACAGTAGTAGACAAGGCAGTAACTCCAATAATAACTATTAATCGTTATATTATAACATAATATTATTTTAAAATTATAGCTCAAAATAACTATACATTTATAATTGTTATGGTATAACATAATGAAATAATAAAAGGCGCATCACTGTCCTATTATTTATCATCGCTTACCTTGTACCATTTACCTTATCACCACTTATTTATTGAGGATTGCTTACCTATGAAATCTTATCCCAGTCTTATCACTAAAAAGACAAAGTCTGACATCGGCTTGTGTAAGACATTGATCAACAAAGCATCAACTCCTGTTTTGAGCTTGCCGCGACTGGTGATAACAGCTTTGGTGATGATAAGCACTATGATTTTAAATGCCCAAGCCGCGACTGTCAGTGTCAGTAACTATCCGCTATTTTTATTAAGCGAAGCGGTAACGATAGGTGCACCCTCAGCCAAACAGCTATTAGACCCAAGCGAAGTCGGTCATCATGGCAGTATTAGTCCAGGCGATATCAAAAACATACAGGACAGCAAATTCGTGGTTTGGTTTGGCAAGTCATTAGAGAATAATCTAGCCACTAGCTTAGAGACTGCGCCAAATGCTATCTCACTGTTTGCCTTTGACGCTTTCAATCGCCACCCACTTCGCGACGTCAAAGGTCAGCCTATGCAAGGAACGTTAGATCCCCATATTTGGCTAGATCCTGAAAATGCCAAGGCAATCACTCGCGCTTTGGCAGTAATCCATAGCCATGCCAATCCGCAATATAAAGCGCTGTATCAAGCCAACGCGCAAGAGTTTGCTCAGCGTATGGATCAAGCAGTAGCCTTACAAAATAAGCCGAAAAATCTCAATCAGCTGCGTCCTTATTGGGCTTATCATGATGCTTATCAGTACCTAGAAGCAGCTACCAATCTTCAATTTGTCGGCAGCCTAAGCCAGGATCATCATTTAGCACCAAAAGCCAGTCAAATACGTTGGCTGAGCGAGCAGCGCCCTGCTGAAACCATGTGTTTGGTCACGCAAAGTACGCCTGCAAAAGGGTTATTGGCGAAGCTACAGCCTGTGACTAGCACTATACAATCAGAGGATATGAGTGCCACTCAGGACTTTGTACAAGGCTGGCGTGATATGAGCGAGCAGATAACCAACTGCATAGTTTAGTTTGTCACTGATAACTACTTTAATATGAGTAAAACCTTACTCGTAACTGTCTAAGTATATTAAAGTGAGCGATGACTTAATTATCGTAGAGTAGGTTAGTTTTATTCTGTTCTCGCAGAGAATCAAGATAAAACGTAACCTGCCTATGCTATCTAAACTATTGTTATCTAAACTATTTGGCGGTTTATGCTTCGCTAACCACACCCTACAAAACTGATAACCAGTGTGTCTTTAAAATTAGCTCGCTGTAGATAAAGCTTAAGTCAAGTCAGCGCTAAACAATTGATAGTAGCCGTGTTTCACTTGCTTACGCTCAGGTTAATTACTATAATAATCAGCGCTTTGTTGAGCCTTTAACATTTTAGGATAGCTGATGACCCAACCTGCTAAACGCAGCCAAAAAGATCAAATTCGGGTCTATTTCAAACGGCAAACTTGGGCACTATTATTAGTTATTGTCAGCGCTTGGCTGATAGATAGTAGCTGGCTGCATAGTGATTTAGTCATAGCCAAAAGCGCTGCTATCGGTGGTTTTCTAGGTTTTGCGACCCAAATGGTATTCGCTTGGTTTATGTTTAGTTATACTGGCTATCAGGCTCGCAATCGCATTGTTAGTCAATTTTTCCGTGGACAGGCGCTAAAGTGGCTATTGACGGTTTTTGGTTTTGCTCTAATCTTTACTATGGTTGAGCCCTTATCCGCACCCGCTCTATTTATAGCGTTTATTACCATGAAAGTCAGCCATGTACTGATGTTGGGCCGTATAAAGTAACGTTATAAATGGATGATAGCTCAATACGCCTAATTTTCACTAAAAACAAGACTTAAAATAATATCTTACAATTTCTTTATCCATCTAAACCTATACTGTTAAAGCTGTTAGCTAATAAATCAAGCAGATAGTAGATAAAAAATGAATAATAGGCTTTACACGAATACAACGCTGCATTACTATACACAACTAATTGTTTTGCTCAACTTTACTAATTTGAGCAGCAGACTTGTCGAATGGATACAGACAAGCCAACATATAACCAGCTTATGTAAAATAAGCTTATATGTGAATATAAAGGGCTAGTAGTTATTACTTTCAAGCCCTTTTTTTATAGCTAAAATTTATGTAAAGCTAATAAAAACAAGTATTTGCATTAGGGTAAAAGCTAGATTGGGGTGGCTGTTATTGATTTTAAGGGCGCTGAATAGGCGTTTATTTGTCTCATTAATAAGTGAGATAAACAACCTTAGAAGATAACAACCATATTTTTGGTAGTTGAGTAAATCGTTGATTAATAAGAAGCTGAAACTATGGCAGGCGAGCAAACAACAACAGAATATATCTCTCACCATTTGACCAATTGGACGTACGGCTATTTGCCGGGCGAAGGTTGGAAGGTTGCCTATACGGCAGAAGAAGCAAGTGCTATGGGCTTTAAAGCCATTCACCTTGATTCTATGCTTTGGTCAATTGGTTTAGGCATTGTTTTCTGTGCGATCTTTTGGATGGTCGCTCGAAAAGTCACTTCAGGGGTGCCAAGCAAAACACAGGCTGCCGTTGAGATGATTGTTGAGTTCGTTGATAACAACGTCCGTGACTCTTACAGTGGCACCTCAAAGCTGATCGCGCCTTTAGCATTGACCATCTTTGTGTGGATATTCTTGATGAACTTGATGGATTTACTACCCGTTGATTTTATCCCGATGATTGCTGGACAAATTGGCGCAATGATGGGACACGATCCGCATCATGTGTTCTTTAAGATTGTCCCAACGACTGATCCTAACATTACCCTTGGTATGTCCTTCTCTGTCTTTATATTGATTTTATTTTACAGTATCAAAGAAAAAGGTTTAGGCGGGTTTGTTGGCGAGTTAACGCTACATCCTTTTAGCGCTAAAAACCCTATCGTACAAATTATTTTAATACCCATTAACTTCATCTTAGAGTTTGTTACCCTAATAGCCAAGCCTATCTCTTTAGGTCTACGACTATTCGGTAACATGTATGCTGGTGAGTTGATTTTCATACTGATTGCCTTGATGCCTTTTTGGATTCAGTGGGCACTATCAGTACCATGGGCGATTTTCCATATTTTAATTATTACCCTCCAAGCGTTCGTATTTATGATGCTAACGATAGTTTATATGTCACTAGCATCTTCAACTGAACATTAATTTTTCAATAGGTAAATGAGGTTACATCAATGGATCCAGTATTAGGTGGTTACACAGTTATCGCAGTAGCGCTACTTATCGGCCTTGGCGCACTAGGTACAGGTATTGGCTTTGCAATCTTAGGTGGCAAATTCTTAGAAGGCGTTGCCCGTCAACCAGAGCTTGGCTCACAGTTGCAAACCCGTATGTTCATCGTAGCAGGCTTACTTGATGCGATCCCAATGATCGGTGTTGGTATCGCTATGCTATTGTTGTTCGCAAACCCTCTAGCAGGTTAATCAGAAAGCTCAGTTGAAAATGTTTGATTTTCGATGCTTGTCTAGAAACCATAGCCAAACCTTGACTATCAAACATGGTCAATGAAACTGATTTTTCATTAACAAAGAGGTGATCACGTGAATATCAATTCTACCCTCATCGGTCAAGCCATTGCTTTTGCAATCTTTGTGATGTTCTGCATGAAGTTTGTGTGGCCACCACTTATCGGTGCTATTAATGAGCGTCAGCGCAAAATCGCTGAAGGCTTAAATGCCGCCGAAAAAGCAAAAGCCGACCTGGCGACCGCAGAGCAAGATGTAGAGCAAGAGCTTAACCTTGCCAAAACCCGTGCGGCTGCGCTCATTGAGCAGGCGAATAAAAGCGCTAATCAACTTGTTGAAGACGCCAAATCGCAAGCACAAATAGAAGGCGAGCGTATTCGTCAGCAAGCACAAGCGGCAATCGACCAAGAAATCAATCAAGCGCGTGAGTCATTACGTAACCAAGTTGCAGAGCTTGCAGTCCTTGGTGCTGAGAAGATTTTGCAAGAAAAAGTCGATATGCAAAAACATGCCAGTATGCTAGATCAACTGGCGGCGAAGCTGTAATTGTGAGGATATAATGGCTGACTTATCAACCTTAGCACGACCCTATGCAAAAGCTGCGTTTGACTATGCTAATGAGCACGGCGTAGTCAACGCGTGGGAAGACTTTTTGTTCATTGCCAGCACTATTGTCAGTGATAAATCGTTCCACACTATGCTAGACAATCCAGCGGTTAGCGCTGAGCATAAGTCAGCGGCTTTGACTGATCTTTATGATACGCAAGTAGCTGGTGATGGCGAGTCTGCTTTTAAGCAGTTATTAAGTGCAACCAAAGGCTCTAGTGATAGCTCAAGCTCTCCTAAAGTATCTGCGGCGCTTAGCAACTTTGTCAATCAGTTAGCAGAGCAAGAGCGTTTAGCTTTGTTGCCTGAGGTTTACGAGCATTATCGTCGTCACAAAGCGATTAGCCTAAAGCAGCTCGACGCTTATGTAACCACAGCTTATCCATTGACAGTGGCTCAACGTGAACAGATACAAACCCGTCTCTCCACTTCGCTCAATGCTAGTGTGGTGATCCACGAAACCGTTGACCCTAGTCTTTTAGCAGGCGCTACCATAAAAGTTGGTGACAAGATCATTGATGATTCGGTGCGCGGCAAGTTAAAACAGTTAAAAACACAGCTAACGGCTTAATACGTTCTACAGACACTATCGAGCTAAAGATGGCTTGGAGTGTTAGTAGGCATCTTTAAGCACGCAAGCGGTATCATAAATTAAAGGAATCCAGGCAATGCAACAATTGAATCCAGCGGAAATCAGTAGTCTGATTAAGCAGCGTATTCAAGACCTTGATGCGGGTGCAACTGCAAAGAATGAAGGCACGATTGTCAAAGTATCTGACGGTATCGTGCAGATTCATGGTCTTGAAGATGCCATGTATGGCGAAATGATCGAGTTTGAAGGCGAAATCTACGGTATGGCGCTGAACTTAGAGCGTGATTCTGTCGGTGCAGTAGTCTTAGGTGATTATCTAAAATTACAAGAAGGCCAAAAGGCTTATTGTACAGGTCGTATTCTTGAAGTACCTGTAGGCCCTGAGCTGCTAGGACGTGTTGTTGATGCCCTAGGTAATCCTATCGATGGCAAAGGCCCTATCGATGCCAAAATGACTGATAAAGTCGAGAAAATCGCCCCGGGCGTTATCGATCGTCAATCTGTTGATCAACCGGTAATGACCGGTTATAAAGCCGTTGACACTATGATTCCAATCGGTCGTGGTCAGCGTGAGCTTATCATTGGTGACCGTCAGACGGGTAAAACCGCGATGGCGATTGATGCGATTATTGCGCAAAAATCATCTGGCATCAAATGTGTTTATGTGGCTATTGGTCAGAAGCGTTCTACGATCGCTAACGTTGTACGTAAGCTTGAGCAAACTGGCGCACTTGAGTATACCACAGTAGTAGTCGCGTCAGCCTCAGAGCCAGCAGCACTACAGTATATCGCACCATATTCAGGTTGTACGATGGGTGAGTATTTCCGTGACCGCGGTGAAGATGCGTTAATCATCTTTGATGATTTATCAAAGCAAGCGGTTGCTTATCGTCAGATATCACTGTTGCTACGTCGTCCACCAGGTCGTGAAGCTTATCCTGGAGATGTATTCTATCTTCATTCACGTTTACTTGAGCGTGCATCACGCGTCAACGCAGCGTATGTAGAGAAGTTCACTAATGGTGAAGTGGTTGGTAAAACAGGTTCTTTGACTGCATTGCCGATTATTGAAACTCAAGCGGGTGACGTATCTGCATTCGTACCAACTAACGTAATTTCAATTACTGATGGTCAGATCTTCTTAGAGTCAAGCCTATTTAACTCAGGTATCCGTCCAGCAGTTAACGCTGGTATCTCGGTATCTCGTGTTGGTGGTGCAGCGCAAACGAAGATCATTAAGAAATTATCTGGTGGTATTCGTACTGCACTGGCTCAGTATCGTGAATTAGCAGCCTTTGCTCAGTTTGCATCAGATCTTGATGATGCGACGCGCGAACAGTTGGATCATGGTGAGCGTGTGACTGAACTGATGAAACAAAAACAATATCAGCCCATGTCTATCTCTGAGCAAGCCGCTGTTATCTATGCTTCAAATGAAGGTTTCTTAGCAGACGTACCTGTCGATAAGATTGGCTCTTTTGAAGAAGCTTACTTGCGTTATATGCACGATGAGCAATCTGACTTAATGAATGAGATTGATGAAACAGCAAACTATAATGATGATATTGCTGGTCGTTTAAAATCATCTGTTGAGACTTTTAAACAAAACCACAGTTACTAGTTTAGCAGTTACTAGGTTAATAGTTACTGAGTTAACAAATACTAAGTTAGTAAATACTAAGTTAACGGGTTAAGCTAATCTAGCTGATAGTAAGGATAGTGGCACGTTTTTTAAATCCGTGTCACTACCTATAAGCAGCAGCATATAATTGCGTAGTGTTATTTAATAGTAGTTGTGTTTTTTATTTAAATAGTGCGTCAATGCTTTTTAACCCTCTTATATTGGAATCATTATGGCAAGCTTAAAAGAGATACGTGCCAAAGTCACCAGTATTAAAAGCACCCAAAAAATTACTCGTGCTATGCAAATGGTAGCGGCGAGTAAGATGCGCCGAGCTCAAGAGCGCATGAGTGTGGGTCGCCCGTATGCCGATAGTATGCGCCGGGTTATCTCGCATTTGGTGCATGCCTCATCAGACTATAAGCATCCGTATATGGTAACGCGCCCAGTTAATAAAGTGGGCTATATTGTTATCACCTCAGATCGAGGTCTAGCGGGTGGTTTGAATATTAACTTATTCAAAGCTTTATCAAAAAATATTCAACAGTATCAAGACCAGTCCGTAGACGCTGAGTTTGCCGTTATTGGTTCTAAAGGCGTCAGCTTTTTTAAGAGCTTTGGTGGTAAAGTTACTTCAGCTGTGACTGATTATGGCGATAAGCCAACCTTTGAGCAGATTAACTCGCCCGTGCAAGCAATGCTTGATGATTACAATAAAGGCAATATAGACCGTATCTATGTGGTTTATAACCAATTCATCAATGCGATGACTCAAAAGCCTACAGTTAATCAGCTGGTACCATTACCAGAGAATGCTTTAAACGGCGAAGAGAGCGGTATAAAAACCGAACTGAGCTGGGATTATATCTACGAGCCTGATGTCAAAACTTTGATTGATGAATTGCTTGGGCGCTATATCGAATCGATCGTCTATCAAGCGGTTATGGAAAACATTGCTTCAGAGCAGTCATCACGTATGGTTGCAATGAAAGCGGCAACCGATAATGCTGGCGACTTAATCAACGATTTACAACTGGTTTATAACAAGCTGCGTCAAGCGGCGATTACCCGAGAGATCTCGGAAATCGTTGGCGGTGCTGCTGCTGTTTCATAATTGATCCTCTTTATGAGATATGAAACCCCTATATATATAGAAGTTAAAGGAGAACGCAATGAGTAGCGGTCGTATTGTACAGATTATTGGCGCGGTTCTTGACGTTGAGTTCAACCGTAACGAAGTTCCACAGATTTATGATGCCCTGCAAGTTGATGGCACCGAAACCACTTTAGAAGTACAGCAGCAGTTGGGTGATGGCATCGTACGTACGATTGCTATGGGCTCAACCGAAGGCCTCAAGCGCAACCTACCGGTTACTAACACTGGTGGTCCAATTTCTGTGCCAGTAGGTGTTGGTACGCTAGGTCGTATTATGGATGTTCTTGGTCGTCCTATCGATGAAGAAGGTCCTGTCGTTGCTGATGAGCGCTGGTCTATTCACCGTGACGCGCCAAGCTATGCTGACCAATCAAACAGCACTGAGCTTTTAGAGACAGGTATCAAGGTAATTGACTTACTTTGCCCGTTTGCTAAAGGTGGTAAAGTTGGTTTGTTCGGTGGTGCGGGTGTCGGTAAAACGGTCAATATGATGGAACTGATCAACAACATCGCATTGAAACACGAAGGTCTATCAGTTTTCGCTGGTGTTGGTGAGCGTACTCGTGAAGGAAATGACTTCTATCACGAAATGCAAGACGCTGGTGTTGTCAATACCGAAGACTTTAGCAAATCTAAAGTAGCGATGGTATACGGCCAGATGAATGAGCCACCGGGTAACCGTTTACGTGTTGCACTGTCTGGTTTGACTATGGCTGAATATTTCCGTGATACGAAAGATCCTGCTACTGGTAAAGGCCGTGACGTATTGCTATTTGTTGATAATATCTATCGCTATACACTAGCCGGTACTGAAGTGTCAGCACTGCTAGGTCGTATGCCATCAGCAGTTGGTTATCAGCCAACGCTAGCGGAAGAGATGGGTATGCTTCAAGAGCGTATCACGTCAACTCAATCAGGTTCTATTACTTCAGTTCAAGCGGTCTATGTACCAGCCGATGATTTGACCGATCCATCACCTGCTACGACTTTTGCTCACTTGGATGCAACGGTTGTATTGAGCCGTGATATCGCATCACAAGGTATCTATCCTGCAGTTGATCCATTGGATTCAACCTCACGTCAGCTTGATCCACAAGTGATCGGTGAAGAGCATTATAATGTCGCTCGTGGCGTACAGGAAGTATTGCAGAGCTATAAAGAATTGAAAGATATTATCGCCATTCTCGGTATGGATGAGCTGTCAGAAGAAGATAAACTAACCGTTTATCGCGCACGTAAGATTCAGCGCTTCTTATCACAGCCATTCCACGTTGCTGAGATCTTCACCGGCGCACCTGGTAAATATGTCCCACTACGCGATACCATTGCTAGCTTTAAAGCGATCATCGCGGGTGAATATGATGATTTACCAGAGCAAGCTTTCTATATGGCAGGCGGTATCGATGAAGTGGTCGCTAAAGCTGAAAAAATGAAATCTACCGCAGCATAAGTCGTTACGACATTAAGCGAGTGCATAAATTATGATCTATGTACTCGCTTATATTGTAGATTTATAACTGCAGATTTTATAGCTGCTTTTAGAACCGTTTTTAAAACATGGAGTTTAGTATGGCAACGTTACAATGTCGCGTCGTAAGTGCCCGTGAAGAGTTATATTCAGGGGAGATTAGTATGCTGATCGCCACTGGAGTTGAAGGTGAAATCGGGATATTGCCAGGCCACACGCCACTTATTACTTTGCTAAAGCCAGGCGCAATGCGCGTACAAACAGCAAATGGTGAGGAAGAAGTTATCTATGTTTCAGGCGGTGTTTTAGAAGTTCAGCCGCAGATGGTAACTATCTTAGCAGATACGGCTATGCGTGCGCACAACCTTGATGAAAGCAAGATCGTTGAAGCTCGCCGTCAAGCGGAGCAGATGCTAGTTAATCAGTCTGATACGCTGCAAACTAATGCTGCACTAGCATCTCTTGCAGAGTCAGTAGCGCAGTTGCAAACTATCCGCAAGTACCAAAACCGCAGCTAACCTCGTTACTAAGTTAAGCTCGTTACTACTTCGGTAAAATATAACTAGCGTTTTTTATAAAAGACAGTCCACTAAGGGCTGTTTTTTTATGGTATCTCTATAACTATTATTGATATTCATCGGATGACGCTCAAGCGGTAGCAAATAAGCGTTTTTAATAAAATTTACTAGCAGTATCCTTAATATTTCGTTATATTATCAAGCAGATAATTTTGCTATAAATACTAGAAAATGACTGCTCAATCATTAATAAATTTATAATAGGGATTATTTATATTAGAATAATGTCTATATGGCAGCTTATATTGAATATATTAAAAATATTGGACGTATACTAAAGTTTTAATCTGTATTGTTTATAGGTTTTGTTAGTAACAATAGGCTATAGTATAGGAAGCCCTATGCTTTGTACTGCAACAAGTAACGATAACTTAAGCTAGTAAGTCAATACAAATACCAACATAAAGGCATGAATAGTCATAGAATAAATCGTGCTATTTTATTGTGCTGTTAATATTTATGAGTTAACTTTTTTATTTTAATTAAGATGTATTAGAGGACACCAAAATGACAACAAATGATGACGATAATACCCCTCGAATTTTGATTGTTGAGGATGATGAGCGTCTGGCCATGTTGACACAAGATTATTTGGTCAAAAACGGCTTAGAAGTGGCAATTGAGACCGATGGTAACCGCGCTATCCGTCGTATTGTAAGTGAACAACCTGATTTAGTAGTGCTCGACGTTATGCTACCTGGTAGCGATGGCTTGACGGTCTGCCGTGAAGTACGTCCTCATTATCAAAATCCTATTTTGATGTTGACGGCGCGCACCGAAGATATGGATCAAGTACTAGGTTTAGAGATGGGCGCTGATGATTATGTTGCCAAGCCTGCACAACCACGAGTATTGCTTGCTCGTATCCGTGCCTTGTTGCGTCGCTCTGAAAATGCGCCATCAGAAGATGTGCCGCAGCGTTTGGAGTTTGGTGAGCTAGTAATCGATAATGGCGGTCGCTCGGTAATGCTTGGTGAAGAGCTGGTCGACTTTACTAGTGCTGAATATGATCTATTGTGGCTATTAGCTTCTAATGCAGGTCGTATTTTGTCACGCGAAGATATCTTTGAGCGTCTACGCGGTATTGAATATGATGGTCAGGATCGCTCTATCGATGTGCGTATCTCACGTATCCGTCCAAAAATCGGCGATGATCCTGAAAATCCAAAACGCATCAAGACCGTACGTAGCAAAGGCTATCTATTTGTAAAAGAAGGTAACTAAGCCTGTTTAGCGGTTTAAAATAGATCACTGATTGTTCATTAATTAAAAAACCAGCGCTATGCTGGTTTTTTTAGGGCTAAATTTTAACTTTTTAACCTTATTATTAGTATTATATGGTTTAATTAGCTGCTATAAATAAAAAGCGCTCTATTTTTATCTCATTCACATTCAACCGTTTGGTCACGACACGTATGTCATTAGTCTCTTCGTTAAAACACAGTATCTTCGTTCGTATCTATGGTGGACTCTTGATTGTCTGTCTATGTGTGGCTTTGTTTGCACAACTTTTGATGGATACTATCAATAAAGAGCGAGTCCAATCTTATCGCGAAAATATGGCTACGGGTGCGTTTTATTTGGTGAGTGAGGGGATTTCTCGGCAAGAAAGCGAGTCTCAGCGTGAATATTGGTTATCAGATGCCAGTAGTCTTTTCGGCTCAAGCTTTCGCGTGCTACCGATTGAAGAAATAGATTTTAGCTCAAGTGAGCTGCGTCGTTTTGAAGATGGAAAGACGGTTGTACGTTATGTGGCTCAACCAACTTTCGCTGATGTTTATCATCGCCTGCCAGATGGTGAGAGTGTATTGACGGTCAGAATATCACAAGTGACCGAGCAGCAAGTACGCGCTATGGCAGTGTTTTTATTAGATGATTTATCCTACTATGCAAGAATATCGGAAAAACGTGACCGTCTGACCCAGCTATCAGAGAAATTTGCCTTTCCGCTGACATTGAAGGGTATTAATACCTTAAATTTGGATAGCGATCAGTTAGCCCGTTTGCGCCGTGATGAAGTGGTGATTTTGTTTCAAGATACCAGCAGTAGTCAAGGCAGCTCTTCGATCAAAATTATTGTGCCATCTGAGATCAATGATATGGTCGTGATGATGGGACCTGTACCGCTCTTTAATTGGTTTCCACTGAATCTCATTATCAGTATGGTACTGATCAGTATGTTCTTAATCAGTTTGGGCGTCTATGCGCTTATCTTCCCCCTTGAGCGCAAATTGCAGCTGATCCAAGTTGGCGTTAATGAGGTTAGCGAAGGCAATCTCGATATTCAGGTGCAAGTGATAGGTCAAGATGAAATTGCACGGCTGTCAGCGACTTTTAATGCCATGACATCGCATATTAAACGCTTGATTGAATCTCAGCGTGAGCTGACACGCGCGGTGTCTCATGAATTGCGTACACCCGTTGCTCGTATCCGCTTTGCCGTCGATATGCTTGCTGATACTGAGGATGAAGACTCACGGTTTCAACAGCGTGATTTTATTGACGAAGATATCGAATCTTTGAATGGTCTAATCGATGAAATCTTAACCTATGCTAAATTAGAGGAAGGCTCGCCTAAGCTTGACCTAGAGTCTGTGAATTTAAAAGAGCTGATAGAGCAGGTCGTGCGTGAGACGAATGCTTTAGGCAAAGATATTAAGATCGTGGGGAACCCGCCTAATGCAAAAGTAACGGCTATTGCTGATCGTCGCTATTTACATCGCGTCATTCAGAACTTGGCTGGTAACGCTCTGCGCTATGCAGAGACGACAATTGTTATTAGCGCTGGAGTCAAAAAAGGTGACGCTTTTGTGATGGTTGAAGATGATGGGCATGGTATTCCGGAGGCGGATCGCGAAAAGGTATTTATTCCTTTTGCCCG
The DNA here is from genome assembly GCF_030718935.1 of Psychrobacter sp. M13. Classification (NCBI taxonomy): domain Bacteria; kingdom Pseudomonadati; phylum Pseudomonadota; class Gammaproteobacteria; order Moraxellales; family Moraxellaceae; genus Psychrobacter; species Psychrobacter sp. M13. Next base: position 2,933,483 of record NZ_CP132194.1, on the reverse strand, counting down.
CTTAGATGATAGTCGTACCCGCGCTTCTGGTGGCTATGGATTGGGCTTATCGATAGTATCACGCATTGCTTTTTGGTTTAATGGTATTATGAGTGTAGACGAGAGTCCTGATCTTGGCGGTGCTCGCTTTACTATGACTTGGCCGATAAAACCTCTGACCCAAACTATTTCAGCTGATCAAATCACTCAAGATCAAAGCGAGAGAAGTTTTGAGAGCTAGTTCAAAAATTTTGCAGCTTATGCATAAAACTATAAAATAGGAGGGTAATTAATGCCTTATTTATTTGGTGCTCTAGTACTTTTGAATGCTATTACCTTAGGGTATTACTTATTTTTACAGCAGCCAAGCGCCACCGATAGCCTACAAAAGGCGCAATCTGAAATTACCCAGCCCTTGGTTTTTGCGAATAGCGCGGCTTATATTCCACCGCCTATTGGGGAAAGAGAGTAGTAAGTATCATTGCTAAGTGTACAGGTTAAGGCTGCTGAGCTAAAAGTAAGTTAGTATTTTGCTGGTAGGTTGATCTTGAGCAGCTATGTTAGCGTAAGTTTACCTTTATTCGCCTTTGATAACGTTATCAGGGTTAGGTAAGGTTTTAGTATCAATAGCTGCTGTATCATCGTCTGTGACTTTAGATATTAGAGGAATACGGACGCAGACTTGCAAGCCGCCATGCGGATGATTAGTAGCTTCGACTTTGCCATGATGTAGTTCAGCAATACGATTCACAATCGCTAGTCCCAATCCGCTACCTTGAGTGGTACGAGCCGTCTCACCGCGCTCAAAGGGCTGCATGATGCGCTCTAGCTGATCCTCTGCTACCCCATCACCGCAATCACGCACACAAATCACTAATTGCTCTTGCGCTTCTTTGTTCATATCGCTCTCGCTAATTACATCTTCATCTACTACGATTTCAGTTTCAATAAATGTCGGGACGATAGTCGCAGATAGATAAATCGGTGGTTTACCGTAGCGATTGGCATTATTGACTAAGTTTATGATTAGGCGCTTGATTGACAAGGGGCGTATCGGTACTGCTTTATCGCAATCAGACTGATAAACAAACTTCATCGGCGCAAACTGCACCATAATCTCTTTAAATATCGTATCTAAATTGGTTAGACGAACAGGCTCATCAGAACCATCTTTCATAAAAGAGATGAACTGCTCAAGGATCGCATCCATATCTTCAATGTCGTAAATAAGACCTTCACGAAAAAAGTCATCAGGCAACATCTCTGCAGTCAGACGCATCCGTGTCAATGGCGTACGTAAGTCATGAGAGATACCTGCCAACATAATAGTGCGCTCTTTTTGTGCTTGATTGAGCGTCGTAAATAGCCTATTGAACGCAGTATTGACTTGACGGATTTCGGTTGGCCCATTATCAATCGGTAAAGTTGTTGCATGCCCCAAACGAATATAGTTAGTTGCCGCACGTTGCAAGTGCCGCAGCGGTCGATTGAGCTGACGCGCCAATAAAATAATAGTTAACAGCGTCAATATTGGTAGCCCAAGTAAGAATAAGAATAATAGTACAGGACTATATTGGGAGTAGTAAACAACAGATTCACGTATCCAAAAGCTAGTGTCACGGCTATCTTGTATCCAAATCTGCGGGGTAGGCTTGAACTTAAAGTAGACCTCTACTGGACGCCCCAGCTGCGCGCTGATCTCACGCTGTAATACATCGGTAAATAATCCTACAAAAGCCTTGTCTGAAACTTCTGGAAAGTCGTTAGGATTATTTACCACAACGACATGCGAGTGGTTATAAACCCAGCGTTGTACTTTCAAATCATCTTGCCAGTCTTGTTTTACGCTATTTATTAAGCGCAGCTCGCTCGTTAGATAACGAGCATGACTCTTTAGCTCAGGCAGATAAAGGCTTCGCCAAAAAAACCAGATGCTCAAGCCAACACTGATAATGACAATAAAGGCGACCACCAAAGTCGTCTTCCAGCTGTTAGAGTAAGAGCGAGAAAATAAGCTTTGGCGACGTGTACGTGAGCTTGGAGGTGTCATATCAGTGGTGGCTCTAGCAAGTCAATAGTAGCCTAAAGTATAGTGCAATAGCCCTTATTGTGCCATGAGACATTCAAGGTTTTCATAAAGCATAAGGCATAACACAGACTTCGATAAGCTGATGTTATAAAAGCATTAAATAAACACAGTTTAGGTGTTTAATCAAAAAATACTATGTTATAATTACGCCCTTTTTGGTATACCTGCGAAAGAGAGAATTCACATGGTTGTTATTCGTTTAGCACGGGGCGGTGCCAAGAAACGCCCGTTTTATCAAGTAGTAGTTGCTGATCAACGCCGCGCGCGTGATGGCCGTTACATCGAAAACATTGGCTTTTTTAATCCGCTAGCTAAAGATTCAGAAGAGTCTGTACGCGTTAACATGGAAGCGTATCAGTCTTGGATCGACAAAGGCGCACAGCCTTCAGATCGCGTTGCATCAATAGTTAAGTCTTACACTAAAGCTGCTGCTACCACTGAAGCTACGGCTTAAGTAGTAAACGCAGAGCTTATAATATAAACAGCTGATTTAACAATGTTAACTAAGCTTTTATAGTATTTAGCTTGCATTAATACAGTTTTTGAAATACTGCGTAACTGGTTAATCCAAGTGCGCTATTAACTGTTTATTGCTGCTGTAAGCTTATTGTTGCGATAAAAATTTATTGTTTTGATAAGTAGTTGCTAGATTTTATAGTAGTCATTACTTATTGTTTATTATCATTTATAAAAAGCTAGGTTCGCCGCTATGTCATCTGCTCCAGATCCTAAAGCCTTGATGAAAATCGCTCAGCTCAAAAAGCCTTATGGCATAAAAGGCTGGGTATGGGTATTTAGTGAAACGGATAATCGCGAAGACATCTTTGCTATGCAGCCGTGGTGGATGAAAACTGCCACTGGTATGCAGCCATTGACTGTCAAAGCGTGGCGTCAGCAAGGATCGGGAATTGTTGCTCAGTTTGAGCAAGTACCTGATCGTAATGTGGCTGAGACTATGAACGGAGTTACCGTTTGGGTCGAAGACGTATTACCAGAGACGGCGGCAGATGAGTATTATTGGTCAGACTTGGTGGGCTTGAAAGTCATCAATGAACAAGACGAGTATTTGGGCGACATCACTGAAATGTTTGAAACGGGTGCTCACGATATAATGCGAGTAGCGGTTACCTCAGACAGTTTAGATAATGAAGAGCGCCTGATACCTTGGCATAAGCAAACGGTTATGCAAGTCGATATGGCTAGCAAAACGGTAGTGGCTGCTTGGCCAAGCGACTATTAATACGCATCAATATTTATCGCTATAGGATTTAGATGTATTTTGCCGTGATTAGTATTTTTCCTGAGATGTTTGCCTCGATTCGTGATTTTGGTATTACGGGACGAGCTAGCGCTCAAGGTCAGGTCACGATTGATTGCATTAACCCACGCGATTATACCGCTGATAATTATCGCCGTATCGACGAGCGCCCCTATGGTGGTGGTCCTGGTATGGTAATGATGGCAGAGCCGCTAGCACAAGCGATTGATGATGCTCGCGGCCGTGCTACTCAGCATGGTTGTCGTATTGATGCGGCGCATTGCCCAGTGATCTATATGTCCCCACAAGGACAGACGCTGAGCGAGAATAGTGTGCTTGAGATGAGCGATTACGATGGCATGATTATATTATGTGGTCGTTATGAAGGCATTGATGAGCGCCTGCTTATGCATTACGTCGATAGTGAAGTGTCTATTGGGGATTATGTCCTTACAGGCGGTGAACTACCAGCGATGGTGCTGATGGATAGTGTGATACGTCGTCTGCCTGATACTATGGGCGACGATCAGTCCGCAATACAAGATTCGTTTGTCGATGGTTTGCTGGACTGCCCACATTATACTAAGCCACATGAGTATGCTGGTATGAGCGTTCCTGATGTACTACTTTCAGGTCATCATGCTAATATCGCCAAATGGCGTTTTGGTCAGCAAGTTGCTCGAACCCAAGCGCGTCGGCCAGACTTATGGCAAGCGTTCACGCCAAATGCTCAGCAAGCGAAATGGCTAAAAGCTCTAGCGAAATCTGATAGCAATAGCCATTAAATAAATGATAGCAATAACGGCTTTAAAAGTTAATTTATAAGTTTTATATAATAACTGAACAGGTCATAAAATAATGGCCGTTTACCAAACCCTTATCCTGTATGTGACTATTTTTTAATTATACTTTTTATTATGAAGTTTAACTATAGATGATTCAGATACAATCCATTATTACAAACAGGTGATATGCGCATAGCCTCTATTATCTAATGTGAGGAGATAACTCTCATGAGCAACAAACATCCATTAGTGCAAAGTGTTGAAAACTCTCAATTGCGTGAGCATCCGAAATTTAGCCCTGGCGACACGGTTGTCGTACAAGTAAAAGTTCGTGAAGGCGAACGTGAGCGTTTACAGGCTTTTGAAGGTGTAGTAATCGCTAAGCGTAACCGTGGTCTAAACTCAGCATTCACCGTGCGTAAAATTTCAAGCGGTGTTGGTGTTGAGCGTGCATTCCAGTTGCATTCACCTATTATCGATAGCATCGAATTGAAACGCCGTGGTGCGGTTCGTCGTGCGAAACTTTACTACTTACGTGAGCGTTCTGGTAAATCAGCACGTATCCGCGAAAAGTTGGGCGCACGTCCAGCGAAGCCTAGCGCTCAGAAAAAGACTGATGCCGGCGTTCCTGATGCTGTTGATACTGCACCAGGTATCTAAGCTGAGATCTGCTACAAGCCCTTATTTATAGGTTTATTATATTAATAAGTAGGCGTACCAAAAAAGACAAAACCCCAGTTTGTGCTAATGCCAAACTGGGGTTTTTGTATCTATAACTTAAGATAGTAGACTTTAAATTACATTGAGTTTTAATCGTTCAACACGACCTAAGTAAAAATGCTCTCTAATCAATAGCCGCTATAGGGCTACTTTGATCTTTAGATTTGCTGTGATTACGCAAACGGATATAAACGGTTTTGGTTACGGTAGCGATGACTTTTTGCTGAGTATCAACAATCTCAGTTTTATAATTACGAAATACTGCTTCGCCATCCTCGGCCAGCTTGCGAATTTGAGCAATTTCATCGTTGGGTATTTTTATACGGGCAGTGACTTTGGTCTTACCTGGCGCTATAAACTCAATGTGCGAGCTTTTATCCCAGACTACATAGCTGCCACCAAGCTGATGCAATAGCATAGTCATATAAAACGGGTCGATCATCGAATATAAGCTACCACCAAACTGGGTACCGACAATGTTTTTATTAAGCGCATTTAGACCCATGCTGACCACACATAGCCCTTGATCTAAGTCAACATGCTCAACCTTAATGCCAGCGCCGACATAAGGCGCGTAGCTGTTAATACGCAGCTTCAATAAATGGGGAGATAGTAGCGGCATGATATTCTTTTTAGTTTTACGCTTAAAGGTTTCAAAATTCTTCGGTAATAGGCTCATACAGATATCCTGTGGTATTTTTATAATTATCGCAAGGGTTCAACACGCCCTGAGCTTTTGTACGCTCTAAGCTGATAAAAGAGGTCTATAATAATTAATAATGGAATTATCTACCAGTCTTAATGCGTAACTGGTTTAAAAGCAGGGAAATAATTATGTCTCATAATAATAATTTAACTACTACGCAAAGCGATATTAATACTGACAGCGCTTGTGAGTTATGTGCTCGTACTGAGTTGCCACTGACTCGCCATCATCTTATCCCACTGGCACGGCACAATAAAACTCGGACCCAGCGCCATTTTAGCCGCGTAGCAATGAAAACCGATATTGCTATGCTCTGTCGACCTTGCCACAGTCAAGTGCATCGACTGTTCGATAACCATGAACTGGCGAGCTACTATCACAGCGTTGAGCGTTTGCAAGCACATAGTGAAGTAAAAAAATTTATCAATTGGGTAAAAAAACGTCCAGCGGGTCTAAAAATAAGAGTTAGACACTAAACTATATTTTATCGGCCAGTGTTTAAGATATCCATAATGTTAGTGTTGATACATTTTGTATCTTTTTAACGGCTAATTTGGCATATGCTGCTCGAATCTGAAAACCTTGTAACTTACAATAGCTATCAATTTGTGTTGGGCGGCTCATTTGTTTACTAAAACAAATAATCGTCTGCCGCACTCAAATAGTTCTTATTTTGATAGCTTACTTTGATAAATGGTTTCAGACGTTATAAGGTGGTGTGATGAGTAGTACTCAAGATTCGGCTGTCGAGCATAGTCTCCAGCAACCCAATTCCTCTGATAGCAATCACGATGGTAACAACAACCCTAGTAATAACGATTCTAATGAACTACCTGACAGTTATCCAAATCTGCACAAACCAAGCGCTAGTTTCAAAAACCGCGATGCTTATCTAAAGCATGAATTGCAAATCATGCAGCCTAAACGCTGGCGAGTTAACCTACCTTTTCGTGACTACCGCTTTGAATATGAGGATACTATTCCTGCGATGGCAGCGACTATCGGCAAAGTCGTCATGGTTGGTGCGATTGCGGCTACTTTTGCAGGGCCACTCGGATTGAGCGAGGCCTTTGTATTAGAAAACGTTCGTTATGAATTACTGATTGTCGCTGTTTTTGTCTTTTTATTCTCAGGCTTATTATTACCGACTGCTAACTTAGCAGGGACTCATGGCCCGTTAATTCCGCTCATTCCTATTGTCGTCGCTGCCGGTGGTCATCCGATGGCCTTTGGCTTGCTCATTGGTGCATTTGGGCTGCTATTAGCCATCAGTAAAGGTGGAAGTCTGCTGGCAAATTTAACGAGTAAGGGAGTGTGCGGCGGTTTACTACTATACCTAGGCTTTATTGGCACCACCTCACAAGTTAAGAATCTATTTGCATGGGCAGAGGGCATTGGTATGTCGCATATTGCCTTTACCGTAATTTTGCTAACCATCGTGCTTTATGCGGTGTTAGAAAATTACCAGAAGCGTTGGCTTGCCGTACCGCTCAGCTGTCTACTGGGTGGCGGCGTGGCGTTTGCTATGGGTGCGCCATTCGAGTTTAAAACTGCTCCAGGCTTGCCGCATATGAGTCCTGCTTATTGGTGGGGTGAGAACACAGGCTGGATGCTAGGGTTGCCAACGGTTGAGAGCTTTATCGTAGTACTTCCTTTTGCTGTACTGGCTGTCGCTATGTGGTCGCCTGATTTTTTGGGTCATCAAGTGTTCCAAAAGATAAGTTATCCAAAACGGACTGAGCGCGTGCTAATGGATATTGATGATACGATGACCAGTGCTTCTATAAGACAAGTAGCTGGCTCAGTACTTGGTGGTGCTAACTTTGCGTCATCGTGGGGAACTTATATTGTTCCTGCGGCGATTGCTAAGCGTCCGATTCCTGCTGGTGCGGTATTAACCGCGTTGTTCTGTCTGATTGCTGGTCTTTGGGGCTATCCGATGGATTTAGCGATTTGGGAACCTGTGATGTGTGTGGCCTTAATCGTTGGCGTCTTTATTCCGCTACTAGAGGCTGGTATGGAGATGACGCGCGAAGGTAAAACCACCCAGTCAGCAGCGATTGTGGTGTTTGCTTCAGCTTTAGTTAATCCAGCATTCGGTTGGTCGATTACCTTGCTACTAGATAATTTGGGCTTAATTGGTTCCAAAGAGCGTAGTGCCAACTTATCCAAAATGAGTCGCTGGATAATACCAGCAGCCGTGTTTATTATTCTAACGGGTGTTATGGCTATCGTCGGTATGCTGCCAGGTATTCCTGCGCTAGTAGCCAGCTTCCGTCATTAGTATTCTGTTACCAAATGACGTCTCCTAACTTCTAAAAGTCAGCCTAGCGCTGGCTTTTTTGTGCTTGCAATTTAAGCAAAATTACCCCATAACTAAGCGTAACCCAGCGTTTTTATGAGTATTATTAATTATGGCCAAAGCTCCAGAAGTAACTACTGTTAATAATAACAGCGTCAATAATAGCAATAATAATGACAAAGAGGATCGGAAAGTCCGTCTAAAACATCTCATCAAACGCCTGCCTAATTTGCCAGGGGTATATAAGATGCTGGGTAAAAATGGTGATATTCTCTATGTTGGCAAGGCAAAATCACTTAAAAGTCGGGTTAATAGCTACTTTGCTAAGACCATCGACCATCCGAAAACTCGTGCATTAGTTGCCCGTATTGATAATATCGAAACGATCATTACCCGTAGCGAGACCGAAGCGCTATTACTTGAGCAAAATTTAATCAAAGAATATCGTCCGCCTTATAACGTGATGCTACGTGACGATAAGTCTTATCTCTATGTCTTTATTTCAGCAGATAAACCTTATCCACGATTGGCTTATGGACGCGGTAAAGGCAATCATCAAAAAGGCAAATTCTTCGGCCCGTTTCCCTCAGCTCATGCTGCAAAAGAGACATTAGTGCTGATGCAAAAGATGTTTCAGATGCGCCAATGTACCAATACCTTTTTTAAACAGCGTAAACGTCCTTGCCTTGAGTATCAAATCAAGCGCTGCCGTGCGCCTTGCGTCGGTCTGGTAACGCCAGAGGACTATATCGAAGATGTTAATAATACTATCCGCTTTTTAAAGGGTGATTCTAGCGACATTCATAGTACGCTGATTGAAAAGATGGAAGGCGCAGCTGAAGAGCTAGATTTTGAAAAGGCGGTGTTTTATCGCGACCAGCTATCGATGCTACGCGAAGTGCAAGCAAGACAAGCTGTCTATACCGTGCAAGGCGAGGCGGATGTGATAGCTATTGATAGTCAAGCGGGCATGACTACAGTTAATGTGCTGACAGTACGTGGCGGTCGCGTGCTAGGTGGCAAAAACTACTTCCCTGATGTCGATAGTAGCGAGCCGCTAGCAGATAACCTATCCGCCTTTATTATGTCGTTTTATTTTCAAGTGACCGACGACTTGCCTGCGGAGATTATCTTAAGTCATGAGTTACCTGATCAGTTGGCGGTTGCTGAGGCCTTGGCAACTCATTTTGGTAGCAAAGTGGTTATCAAAACCAGCGTCCGTGAGCATCGTGCCGAATGGCTGGATCTAGCGACTCTTAACGCTCATAACGCCCTAAAAACTAAATTAGGCGATTATCTGGAGCTGCATGCGCGTTTTGGCGCGCTCAAAGATGTGCTGACTACGGTAACGGATCGAGTCATCGACCGTATTGAATGTTTTGATATCTCGCACACGATGGGTGAGGCAACAATTGGTAGCTGCGTGGTGTTTGATCAGGGCGGCTCGCGTAGGCGTGATTATCGTCAATATGCGATCCATGATATCGTCGGTGGTGATGACTATGCAGCGATGAAACAAGTACTGACTCGCCGCTATAAGAAGCAGCCGTTACCCGATTTATTATTGATTGACGGTGGTAAAGGTCAGCTGAGTATGGCGAAAGAAGTGCTGATTGAGCTGGATATGCTTAACGATACTTTGCTGGTCAGTGTCGCAAAGGGAGAAGGGCGTAAAGCCGGGCTTGAGGTATTACATTTCTTGAACCACGAGCCGTTAGATCTACCGATGGATAGCAAGGCTTTGCATTTACTGATGCATATTCGTGATGAAGCGCATCGCTTTGCCATTACTGCGCATCGTAAAAAGCGTGATAAGCGTCGCTCGTCTTCAGTGTTAGAAGTGATACCAGGGCTAGGTGAAAAGCGCCGCCGTGATTTGCTTAATCACTTTGGCGGCTTGCAGCAGTTGTTAGGAGCGTCGCAGCAAGAGCTGGCAGGCGTAACAGGTATTGGGCCTGTGCTCGCCAAGACGGTTTATAAGGTGTTGCATGAGTAGGTTTTTGATTATATGACTTTTAATGAAATCTGACATTTTGTAGACTGGTGCTTTAGCCTTGAAAAACATCAAAAAATTGCACTGCAATTTCAGTTTCGCAAGGTAAACTCTTTAAATAAAGTTTCCTTAAATCGTAATAACTCACTGAAAACCAGACTACAAATATTAGGGTATAATCCGTTATTGGTGCGCAGAGCGCACCCTACGCCAAATTGTGCCGAAAATTATGATTTTAAAAAGTCGCTACTGTCGAAAGCTTAGCGACTTTTTTCTCTCTTATAACTCACAAATTTAAAGTCCAAACCACTTTTATCATCGTTCATCTGCTCAGACTCTTGAGCAGCTTTAAAGTCGCTTGGCAGCTCAGGGTAAAAAGCATCGCCATCATTGATTTCAGTAGCTACATGAGTCAGCTCAATACGGTCGGTATACATCATTGCATTGCCAAATACTTGCTCACCACCGATCACCCAAATCGTTTCCAAATGCGCGCCATGCGCAAGGCTGGCGGCTTGGGTCAAAGCATCATCCAAATTATGCACAACATAAGCATTATCGCAGTTTTCTAAACCCTTTTTCTGAGCATAATCCAACTGACTCGTGATAATGAAGCTAATGCGTTTTGGTAGCGGTTTACTGTTCATTGACTCAAAGGTTTTACGGCCCATGATGACAATACCTTTAATGTCACTATCGCTATTGGCAGTCGTCATCTTTTTAAAATGTTGCAAATCGGCTGAGATATGCCAAGGTAGGTTATTGTTTTTACCGATACAACGATTGCTACTAATAGCGGCGATTTGGGCAACTTCGGTGTTGGCATAGCTCATAAAATGTCCTTTTTGCTTATTGAAAAATCACGTCAAAACAGTGTAAAAAATAGCTTTTATACTGCAACTTTAGCCTTGATAGCAGGATGCGACTCATAGTTTTCAACGCTAATATCTTCGTATCTAAAGTCAAGAATATCTTTTACATCAGGGTTTAACTTTAAAGTAGGAAGCATCATTAGTGAGCGCGATAGTTGCAACTCTACCTGTTCGCGGTGGTTTTGATAGATATGACAATCACCACCTGTCCAGATAAACTCACCGACCTCTAAGTCACAAACCTGCGCGACCATGTGGGTGAGTAGCGCATAGCTGGCAATATTAAACGGCACACCTAAGAATAAATCGGCTGAGCGCTGATAGAGCTGACAAGACAGTTTATTATCCGCGACAAAGAATTGAAATAGGGTATGACAAGGTGGCAATGCGACCTGATTGGCCTCAGCTGGATTCCAACCTGAGACAATCAAGCGCCGCGAATTAGGATTGGTTTTTATCTGCTCAATGACGTCAGTGATTTGATCAACACCATCCTGATTGTATCCAGTAGCTGTTTTACTAGCGCCATAATTACGCCATTGATGACCATATATAGGCCCTAAATCACCTTCAACGCGATTAAAGTGCGCAGTCTGCTCACCCGTTGCCCATTCATTCCAGATACGTACGTTATTCTGTTGTAAATAATCGACATGAGTGCTACCACTCAAAAACCATAGTAGCTCATAAGCGATGGACTTAAAGTGTACCTTTTTGGTGGTCATTAGCGGAAAGCCCGCCTGTAAATCAAAGCGTAATTGTGCGCCAAAATGACTTAACGTACCTGTACCCGTACGATCGCCTTTTTCAGTACCTTCAGCTAATACTAGCCTTAATAAATCAAGGTAAGCCGCTTCATTCTTCGTAGTAATCATGACTTTTCAAATTCCATAATCTTTGGTTTTAATATGACTTACTTTCAATGTCATTTACTTTTGATGTTACTCAATTTCAAGCTACCTCAGTTTCAAAACATCTTAATAAGCCGACTGGCGACCCCAGTCATAAATATCGCGCTTGTAAGCGTAAATAATTAAGAAAATGCCGATGACAATCATTGGCGCACTTAGTATTTGCCCTTTAGTCACCCAGCCTAAAAGAATAAACCCTTGATCAGCATCGGGCTGACGGAAGAATTCGACGATGAAGCGACTAAAGCCATAACCGAGCATAAAGACACCAGTGACGGCCATACGTGGACGCGGCTTGCTTGAGTACCACCACAAGAGTAGGAACAGTAGTAGGCCTTCGGTTAGCGCTTGATAAAGCTGTGAGGGATGGCGTGGCAGTAGCGCTTGGCCATTGACCTCAGTGACTAGCTGTTGAAGCGCAGGATTGGTCTGTAGTAATGCCAAATCAGCTTGCGCCGCTTGCGGAAAATAGGTCAGCCAATTATAGCCGCCATCAGAGACACGTCCCCATAGCTCGCCATTGATATAGTTACCTATACGACCGAATAATAACCCTGTCGGTACACAAGGTACGATAAAGTCGAGCACTTGAAATGGGGTCTTTTTATATTTACGGGCAAAATACAACATGCCAAGACCAACGCCAATTAAGCCGCCGTGAAAGGACATGCCGCCTTCCCAAACTTTAAACAGATAAGCTGGGTTTTGTAATAATTCACCGAATTGATAAAATAAGACGTAGCCGATACGACCGCCTAATATCACCCCAAGCGCACCAAAAAACACTAAGTCTGAGACCATATCTGTCGACCAGTTATCGCGTTTGGTGCTGCGATACCAAGCCAAACCGTAAGCGGCTGCAAAGGCCAACAAATACATTAAACCGTACCAGTGTACTTCGACTGGGCCCATAGACAGGGCTACGGGATCGTACTGGGGATGAATGATCATAAAAGTGTCTTAAATAGGGTAGTAAAGTGCTGACTATAATAGCAAAATTCGACTTGAACGAACACTAGCATAATGCAATGAATAGCAAAGGCTATAAAAAACCGCTAGTATAGAAAAACGGCTCTTAAATTTTGAGGAAGTATTTATGCAAAAGCTTCAATCAACAAAGATTTTGACTGTAATGAATACAAAAAATCAGCCACTCATTAATGATAAACGATTGGCAGCAGTGCTCTTGTCTAGCGTTGCGCTGGCTATGATTAGCCCTAGTATCCAAGCTGCTAACAGCCAAGTTGAGCAAGTCACTATCTATCAGGGTCTTGCTAGCGTTACTAGAGCACTGCCTATCAATGGCAGCGGCGAGCAAACGCTGGTATTCTCTTGTTTATCACCATTTATAGATAAAGATAGTTTGAGCGTGCAAGCAGCTGCTAACGTCAATATCGGTGAAGTCAGTATTGAAGACTTGAGCGGGGAGCAGGCGGCGCAGTGTCAGTATCAAGGCGATGCCAAAGTACAAACTGGACAAGATAATCTAGCAGATATTAATGCCGAATTAGAAGCCGCTTATTTAACTAAAGTCTATTTGCAAAACTTAGCTAAAGTGACGCAAATCAGTATCGATGGTACGCTTGCTAATAATGTGCGCGACTTAGATACTCAGGCCACTGCTATTAATAAGAAAATATTAGATATTCAGCAGCGCCAAGCTCGGGCGCAGGATGCTCTCAATCAGCTGATGGCTGGCAGCACGACCTCTACTCGTAATAATGTGACCCAAGTCAGTGTACGTACAGCCAGTCGCAGCCCAAGTTCCGTTAAGCTACATTACCAAGTGCGCGGTGCGAGTTGGCAGCCGACCTATCAGGCGCGGCTTAACACTGAGAGTGAGCAGTTGGCTATTACCGCATCGGCTGTCATTGCTCAGCAAACGGGTGAGAACTGGATCAATGTGCCCCTGACGCTAAGCTCTGTGAATCCTAATAAAAATACCACGGGTCAATTGCCTAATGTGCCGCGATTAGGGCTGTATGAAGAAAATAATAAAACCGTTAGTGTGCAGCCGATGATGGAACCTGCTTATGCTCCCGTACCTGTTGTGGTCTCTGGACGAATGTCTGAGGCTGATGCAATGGATGCTGGTATGGCGCCGCTACCTAGCTTTACCGTAAGTAGTCAGAATAAAAATGGCATTATTGAATATAAGCTACCACAGCGTATTAGTATTCCTAGCGATGGTCGCCGCGTGCGGACTTTGCTGGATGAGCAATCAGGTCCTAGTAAGGTTTGGGTTCGTAGTACGCCAAGCGCTGAGCTGGCAGGCTATTGGTATGCGTCAGCACCGTTCTTGACCCCAGCTTGGGTGGATGGCTCCTTGCAGTTGTACCGCGACGATAACTACATCGGTCAGTCGCGCTACAGCTATCAGCTGCTAAAAGAGCAAGGGATCGGTTTTGGTATTGACCCTAATATGATCGTCAAGCAATTGGATAATGAAGACAAGCAAGGCGACCAAGGCGCATTTAATCGCACCCAGACTTTAACCAAAACCCAAGCTTATCAGTTTACCAATCAGCACACTCGCCCTATTCGCCTGCAAGTATTAGGTAGTGAGCCGATCAGTCGTGATGATGACCTCAAAGTCAATGCGACCTATACACCACCAGTGACTGAGCGCGATTGGAATGATAATAAAGGCATAGTCGCTTGGGAATTTAACTTGCCAAGTCAGCAGTCGCAAACGGTGCAAAGTACCTATCAGCTGAGTTATCCTGCTAAAAAAACGTTAACAGGCAACTATTAAAATAAACAACTAAACAAGGATAACTATGTGCATCGTCGCCATTGCTTGGCAGCTGTTTGATGAACTACCACTGGTACTATTGTCTAATCGTGATGAGTTCCTTGAGCGTCCAACTCAGGCTTTACACCAGTGGTCAGATCAACCAGTCTACGCGGGTCGTGATAGCCAAAGTGGTGGCACTTGGCTAGGCGTCTATCGACAAAAGCAGCAACAATCGTATCAACAACAACATCAAGTCACTGCTAAACAAAATGGACGTTGGGCCGCGGTATTGAACTTTCGTGATGGCGTGCAAGCAAGTGCAGATGAGCGCTCGCGCGGTGAATTAGTCACCAACTTTCTGACCAGCGATTTATCACCAATGGCTTTTGCAAGGCAAATAAATTTGCAAAATTATGCAGGGTTTAATTTGATTATTGGCAACGATAAGCAAGCGGTTATTGTCAATAATCGCGGCTATGCGCCAACAGCGCTACACTCAGGTCTGCATGTGTTCTCTAATGGTCAGCCTGATGAGGGTTGGTTTAAAACTGAAAAATTGCGCGGACGTTTAAGACAAGAAGTATTGCCGTTAATAGGTGAGGATAGCCGTTTAGATTATTGGCAAGATGCTGCCCTTGACGTGATGTCTGATAAGACATTGGCACCTGAGAATAAATTACCTAAAACAGGTGTAGCAAAGCCAATTGAGCAAGCATTATCATCAGTGTTTATCGCACCGATAGTTTTAAACGATACCGCTATAAAAATGCCAAGCTATGGCACTAGAACGCAAAGTATTTTAACTCTACGCTGTACAAAAGCTGATGAGTCAGAACTAAAAGCTCAACTTATTAGTCGTGAAACGACCGATCTTTAAATTATGTTTAGATTTATAAGATGAATCAAGCCGTAGGGTACGCTCCATCGCACCATTAATAGTAGGCGTAGCGCACCCTACAAAAGCTAAACGAGTCGAGCACTTTTAGTCATATATTTTGGGTTTGATATATAATTCTTGAATTGTGCTCTCAGCATTAGACATAAAAAAACCTCTGTTAAACGCTAAAGATGCTAGCGCCTAACAAAGGTGTTTTTACTTTATAAATCAAATCATCTATTTATTCCATCAGTAAATGATTGTCCTGTTCTGGGATAATCAGCTCTTGCTTTAGCGGTAGCTCACGTACTAGCTCCTGTAAAGCTCGGCGATATACTCCGCGTTTAAAGTGAATCACTTGTCCGAGGGGATACCAGTAGCTGACCCATTGCCAATGGTCAAATTCTGGCTTGCCTTCATCAAAGCGGATGTGTTGAGTGTTCAGCTCATCTAAGCGCAGCAAAAACCACTTCTGTTTTTGCCCAATACACAAAGGGTGTTGTCCATGGCGCACGTAACGATTGGGCAAACGGTAACGTAGCCAATCTTGGGTAACTGCCAGTAAGTCTACATGACGCGGGTGTAATCCGACCTCTTCCCAGAGCTCTCGATACATCGCATCCATTGGCGTCTCCCCACGGTCAATACCACCTTGAGGAAACTGCCAAGCGTTATGACCAATGCGTTTTGCCCATAGCACTTGTCCTTGTGTATTCGCCAAGATGATGCCGACATTGGCGCGAAAGCCGTCTGCATCTATCATAGCGTAACCTTTTAATCATTTAAAAGATCTCGTTTTTACAGGGTATAAACAGTAGTCATAATTATTATTGGGTGACTACTATAGCTACCTGATAAAAATGAGTTTCATTACTGCTATTAAACCAAGAAACCATCAAAATGTGTAACAATATTTTGCTATAAAATGTTTCACGACTATGTATGGTGATAATAATTGAATCAGGATTGCTATCTAAAAGTAGCGATTATCTAAACAGGTAATAGTAGATAATTTTAGCTATGACAATTGAGCTATAAAAACAGCTTTTAGCTTGTGCTAAACTGAACACCTAAAATTTCAGCACTAATTTTACTTTATATGAGTAGAGATTTAAAAAAAGGATAGTTAACAATGGCAGAGTCAAAAGCAAGCGTTACTTGGCAAGAGAGCAAAGCTTTTATGGGCGTATCGCCATCAGGGCATAATGTACAGATAGATGCGGATAAAGAAAAAGGCGCGAGTCCAATGGAGCTGATATTGCTCGGACTTGGCGGCTGTGCGAGTTATGATGTGGTATCGATACTACAAAAGTCACGTCAAGAGGTAACGGATGTGCGTTGTGAGTTGACCGCTGAGCGGGCCGAAACTGTTCCCGCTGTTTATACCGCTATCCATATGCATTTTGTAGTCACAGGTTCTGATATAGCAGACAAGCAAGTCGAAAGAGCGATTAGACTTTCTGCGGAAAAGTATTGCTCGGCTAGTCGTATGCTGGTGCAAGGTGGCGTAAATATCACTCATGATTATGAAGTGATTGCAGGGTAGGGGTCATTGAGATTATGAATATGCTTTTTGGATTTATCTCTGATACCGCAGCGTCAGCAATATGGGCAATGCTAGTTGCTAGTTTATTGCCGTGGTTGGTTTCTCTAGCGGCTAAGGTGTTTGGCGGATTTAAGATCAGGAACAATGCCAATCCTCGTGATTTTATGCAAAATGCCACGGGGTTAGCAGCAAGAGCTAATGCCGCTCAACAAAACAGTTATGAGACGCTGCCGATATTTCTGGCAGCAGTGTTAGTTGCGATGCTATTTTTTGTGCCACAGTCCATTATCAATATTTTAGCTTGGTTATATGTGCTGATCCGCATTGGCTACTGCGTCGCTTATATTACTAACTTGCCGATGTTTCGCTCAATACTTTGGGTATTATCGATGGTATGTAGTTTGATGTTGTTCTATCTAGCAATTCGCATTAGTGTTTAAGACTTTGGCAATCTTTTAATGCTAAAACGCTGTAATTTTAATAGTTATAGTGGCTAACGATTCAAAAAATTCTTATTATAAAAGTGATTATTGTTGCAAGCTAGTTTTCAGCGTTTCAATAATAGCTACTCTATTTCTCTCGCGCTTAATCTCATTCCATAAAGGCTGCGCTTCAACGTAGCCTTTACTCAGCATACCGAGCCACTGCTTATAGCGACCGACTAGTACCACATCGTTTTTTGCGGCGCCCTCTAAGAATTTAATCTGATGATTCAATAGCACTTGCCAAGATAACTCAGCATTATCAATCAAATTATTCCCAGTCGACTTTTCTACTTGCGCTAGTAAATCTGGGCGTGTCACTGCTCCTCGACCTAACATCAGATGCTGAGTTGCTGACTGCTGCATACAGTTTAGGGCTTGTTCGCTATTCCAAATCTCACCATTAGCGATGACAGGTATATCGAGGGCATTAAAGCTCTGAATCTTATCCCAATAAGCAGGTGGCTTATAGCCTTGGGTTTTGGTGCGTGCATGAATAGTCAGCCAATCTGTACCGCTAGCTGCGATAGCGCCGCGAATATCATCCATTCTACTAGTATCGGTATAGCCGAGACGTATCTTGGCGGAGACTGGAATATCGTTAGGCACGGCTTGACGTACCGCACTGATAATCTCGTACATTACCTCAGGTTCATCCAACAATACTGAGCCACCGCGATGGCTATTGACGGTCTTAGCGGGACAACCAAAATTAATATCGATAGCAGGGGCGCCAAGCTCACAAGCATAGGCAGCATTCTCTGCCATCAGTTGGGCTTCGCTACCAAGCAATTGGATATGAATAGGCGTACCTGATGTCGTCCTAGCATCATTATGTAATTCTGGCACGAATCGATAGAAGACATGCGCAGGCAAGACATGCTGAGTCACGCGAATAAACTCACTCACTGACCAATCATAAGGGCGACCTAAATCAGCGGCAATCTGCGTTAATATTTGCCGCATGAGAGGATCGGTCAAGCCTTCCATTGGCGCTAGGAGACGGACGGGGTTGGCGAAGAATTTATCGGAAAATGACATTGCGTTCATAGGGTGTGATATAAAAAGGTATGATAGCTTATCTCAATTTATTTGTGTTGATTTGAGTTCATAGTTTTTAATAACCTTACTTCAAACCTTGTAGTTGACTACTAACTGAATACGATATTAATCCATAAATTAAAAGGAAAAATTAAGATGAATAATTTTTTAGCAATAAATGAGTTTCTTAATGAGTGGAGAAATACGATTAACTTTAAAGTTGAACCTGTTGGTCATCTTTTTTTCTCAGCAAGAGTAACTTATGACTCTATTAAATATGGTGTTCAAAGGGAAAACTGCACAGTACGTGTACACAGAAATGGAATTAATGATGGTGATATTGAAATTTTTGAATGTGGTGATTTTCAAAGCAAATCACATCATTTAGGTTTTACGGATAATTGGCAAGACTACTCATATGACAAGATAGACGGATCAATTATTGTGGACGGAAAATCAGAGAAAATGGGTGGCAAGTATAAAGTAAGGATTTGTCCAAATGGTATCGAACCAAGATTATAATTTCCTAATAACTTTTCATAATGGAAAACCTTATGAAAAGTTACAGTTGGCGTAGGCTGGGTTTTTAACCCAGCTACAAGACTTTGCAAAGTATAAATGCTGGGTTAAAAACCCAGCCTACAAAGAATCAAGCTCAGTTTAAAGAACTTTGAATATATCTAACCAAACCTAACTCCCATAAATAACCTTTTTACCCGTCTGCAATCCTGATATCAGCGGTTGAATATTAGCAATATCTAAGTTCACTTGTGCGCGGGTACAAGCCACATATAGCAAGCGCAATTCCTCAGGACTAATCTTAATACCGTTAGTTGTGACATCATAATAAAAGTCATCATCTAATTGCACTTTACCCCATTCCAGCCCTTTAGCTTTATGCGCGGTTGAGATGACATAATCAGCATTTTCAATTTTAGTAAGACTATTTACTGCTTGAGTTAATACCTTAGTACCATGATCATCGACTAGCTTGACTAAAGTCTTAAGATCGCTACCCTCAGAGGTCTCAGAATACTCTTGTACATCTGACCAGTTATAAAAATAAGCCAGCTCAGGCACGCCATAAGCCGACTTACCATTTTTCAAATTTTCAGCCGCTTGACAGAACTTTAGCATCCGCTCGGTATCCGCTTGTAATGCCACACGATGGCCTAATTTTAGACCCGTTAATAATTGCGACATCGCCGCCGCATTGGTGCGACAGAGTATCGCGTCCTTTTTGCTATGAACCAATCCTTTTACCGTTGATGACTGTTTATTCGGATTGCCTATTAATGGCACATCTTCTTGCAAGGCTTTTAATAAAGTATTAGCAACCTCAGCAATAGGATCACCAAAACGAAACGACTGGGTTAATAAAGTCTGCGGCAGTGGCAGCTTTTTCATCGCATTGACCGCACCGCGCCATTCATAAATCTGCTGATGCGCGTCGCCAACATAAATCACTTGTTTGGACTGTTGGGTTAAGATACCCATCATCAGTGGATCAGCATCCTGCGCTTCATCAAACAGAATAAAATCAGCGGGAATACTTGGCTTAGATAATGCCCACAATTTCAGATAAATATCATGACCGATACCCGCTGGATGACGCGCATCTATCGACTGTAGCCAGCGCTGCTCAACGGCAGGATAGAGCATCTCACGCAGTTGCTCAGCATCTGACTCATCTAGCCATTTAGGAAAGTCGATATGTCTTGGCGCAGGATAGCTGGCATGGGTGCTACAAAAGTTACTCACCGCATCGCTGACAAAACGAGCCAGACGCGCTGGCGTCAAAGTAATATATTTATTAACGCCGTCCATTTGCCGCCGCACTTGCACGGGTCGCAAGCCCAAGTCATCGCCCAAGCGCTTCGGTGAAAATCGCGGTAATGATAGTTTGGCGGTGATATCGCGCGGTACATGGCGATAGGCCAAGGAGTGAAAGGTGCGACAATCCACATGACCTGGAAATTTTGAGCGCGCATCATTGGAAATAGCTTTATTAAAAGCTAAGTATAATCCGCGACCGCGCAGGCGCTCACCAATAAGCTTGAGTGTGGTCGTCTTACCTGCACCTGCATACGCCACCACCTTAAACGACTTGTGATCCATCGCCATATTGAGCGCAGCAAGCTGCTCATCGGTTGGACTACTCATATAAGCGGGCATGGATGCAGACATAAAAGCTACCTAAAAATTTTGAAACATATAAGAGTTAAAAGTATTAAGCATAAAAGCTATAGCGCTAAAAAAAGCCAAGGTATAAACAATGGCTGGTAAATATTAAATAAATTAAAAGTTATGAGTTTGTGAGCCTAGTGTTTTTTAGTTCAGTATTTTCTCAGCCTAGTATAAAGGATATTAGCGGTTAATAACGTCTCAATTAACTACTCATCAGCTAAAACTGCACTGGTTTCTATCTTAGCTTTATCTTTGATTAGCAATTTTGCTAACAATAGACCCAGCTCAAACAGTAGCCACATAGGAAAGGCGAGCATCAACATCGATATCCCATCAGGCGGCGTCACAACCGCAGCGACACCAAAACAGCCGACAATGATATAACGGCGTTTATCCTCTAGGCTGTCAATGGAGACAATACCGACCAATATCAATAAAAAAGTCACTACTGGTATCTCAAAAGTCAGTCCAAACACCATAAATAGCTTGAGTGCAAAGCTTAAGTAGCTATCGATATCGGTCATTGGTAAAACATTTTGCGGGGCGAACATAATAAAGAACTTTAATACCCCTTTGAGCACAATAAAGTAAGCAAACGCAACCCCAGCATAAAACAGCATTATCGAGGATAGCAGCACAGGTACGGCTATTTTCTTCTCTTTTTTATACAGGCCAGGCGCGACAAACGACCATATCTGATACAAAATATAAGGCATCGCCACAAATGCCGCGACAAATATAGTTAGGCGAATAGGCGCCATAAAGTTAGAAGTGATATCAGTGGCGATCATCGTGGAGTTAGCGGGTAATTGCGCTACTAATGGATTGGATAAAAAGTCATATAGCTCACGCGAAAAGCCTACTAATGCCAAAAATATAATTAATACCGCGATACATATTTTGACTAAATGTGCGCGTAGCTCAATCAAATGCTGAGTAATCGGCATATCACCTAGTGTATCTAACATCTCTTTGGGTTGCTCACTAGGCGCAGAGCTTTCTGACTTTTCTAGCTTTTGCTGGCGGCTTTTTTGGCGTTTAAATAGACTCATTTCTCAGCCTGCTGTGTCTCTAAAGTAGTCTTGCTACGAGTGCTATCGGCAGTATCATTAGTGTACAACAGTATATCCGCTTTATAGTTGGGTAAATAGGGCGCTGCTGGCAGACGACGTACTTGATCATAAGCGCCTAGTCGAAACCACATGTTCTCCCAAGGACGTGTCATTAGTGGTGGTTTATCGATAACGACAGTTTGGCCATTAATTTTATTTTCATTTTGATGGCTGTCTTTTGTAGCAGTTTGATCATTAGCTTGATTGTCAGCCTGATCATTTGCTTGACTGCCAGACAGTAACGACTCTGATGTCTTCTCTAGGTCATCAGGAGCATCGCTATCATAAGCATAGGAGAATTCTGCAGGCGAGTTTTGCTGCTCTTTATTCAGCGTAGTAAACTGATCCGCTTTAATACTATCGTTTTGCGAGTTTTCAAAAGACTTGAGACTGCCACGCATTTGGGCCATCTCATTAGCCATATCGGATCGAGTCTTGCGAATACTGGCCAACTCATCTTGCATCTGCTGCCTAGTCTCGGCTAGATCCAATTCAGCTTCTATCTCAGACTGAATCGTCGTAACAGTACGACGCAATTTGGCATACCATTGCCCAGCAGTACGCGCTGCTTGTGGCAATTTCTCAGGGCCCAAGACAATCAAGGCAATAACACCGAATAAGAAAATCTCAGAAAAGCCAATATCAAACATAAGGGTTAAGCATCACTATTTATGACAGTCGCAAACAGCTTACACTCTGTGCTGATCATCAGTAGGCGCAGGGCTGATTTCGATATCATCAGTGGTATGAGCAGGCGTAGCGTGAGGGTCAGTAGGTATGCCAGCATCATGATCGAGGACACGGTGTTTTTTGGCGTGTTCAACCTCTTCATCTTTTACCGCTTCTTTAAAGCCTTTTACCGCGCCGCCCAGATCTTTGCCAGCATTTTTCAGTTTAGAGGTGCCAAAGACTACAACGACGACGACTAACAGAATTAACCAATGTGTAATGGAGAAACTACCCATAACGTTGTCCTTATTATCTTGATAAAACCAGTAACCAAAACTTCAGGTCAGTAGTCCTATATTATAACGCGTACTGACCATAAAAAGGCAAAAACAACGTTACGGTTGTTGGGTTGACTGAATCAATAGCTTAGATGATCGATTAACCCTAAGTAGTTTAATGGATTAATTAGACACTTTAATGATTAGCGAGCCGCTTTTTCATCAATACCTGAGAGACCAAAACGGCGTCCTAACTCATTCAATACTGCATCAGATTCGATATCGAACCAAGCTAAGCTCACTAGAGTATGAAACCAGACGTCCGCGACTTCATAGATAAGCTCATCACGCGCGGCATCATAGTCAGCTTTATCGGCTTGCTCATTGCTATGTGCAAAGTCCTTGGCGGCAATAATACTTTCCGTCGCTTCCTCGCCTACTTTTTCTAGGATTTTATTGAGACCTTTAGCATAGAGACTGGCCACATAAGAGCTATCGCTATCGGCTTGTTTGCGTTCAGCCAAAACGGTATCGAGCTGTTGAAGGACTGAGCGATTGATAAGCGCTTTGGTTTTATCATCTACCGTTTTATTATCTACAGATTGTCCAATAGTGCTTTTATTATCGTCGGCATCATCCTTACTACCATAAATGTCGCTGGGATCTTTTAAGACCGCATCAACCGTTTGCCATTTTGGCGTAGACCCTGATAGATCTAGGCGCTGATAAAAACAGGACTCACGACCCGTATGACAGGCGATACCACCTATTTGAGTCACGCTAAGCACGATCACATCAGCGTCGCAGTCTAAGCGAATATCATGAACTTGTTGTGTGTGTCCAGAGGTCTCTCCCTTATGCCAAAGCTTAGCTCGCGAGCGTGAATAATAAACAGCAGTCTGAGTCTGCGCGGTCAATTGTAGTGCCTCGGCATTCATCCATGCCATCATCAGAATGCGCCCTGACGCGTGATCTTGGGCAATGGCAGGAATTAAACCGTCTTGATTAAAAGTGATAGTAGTGAGCCAATCAGGAGTAGCGAGAATAGAGGAAGTCATAAAAATAATCTTATAAGAATTATGAAATAGGGGTGGTTTATATAACGATGATACTGTGAAAACCAACTGAAAGCGAGACCGGAGCAGCGCCTCATTAAACAAAACTAATACTAAATGTGCATATCGTTGGCGCAGGTATAAAATTCAAAACTAGCGGTGGCAAAATCACAACACTTCTGCTAAAATAGCGCCTCCCACCTCGAGGCAAATAGAGGTTTGGTAGTTATCGATATAATTACTAACTTAATCAACTATTTGACGACCAGGTTCTAACACAGAAAAAGAGGCAACTCATCATGAAAAATAAGATGAAAACTAGAAGCGGTGCAGCTAAACGCTTCAAAAAAACAGCAAATGGCTTCAAGCGTAAGCAAGCATTTAAGAGCCACATTTTGACCAAGAAATCAGCTAAGCGTATTCGCCAGTTGCGTGGTCTTAAGATGGTGGACAAGTCTGACGAAGCAGCAGTTCGTCGTATGTGCCCATACATCTAATTGACTAAAGTCACTTTTGGGCTATTATCATTTTTATCTAATATAAAAGTAGTAGTACAAAAGTTATCTGACTTTGCAATCTATCGCCTAACAGCAATTAATATCGCTTACTGTATTTAAAGAATCTTGGAGTAAATTATGGCCCGTGTAAAACGTGGTGTACAGGCAAATCGCCGTCACAAAAAAATCTTAAAACGCGCTAAAGGTTATTATGGTGCTCGCTCACGTGTTTATCGCGTAGCAGTACAGGCAGTTACTAAAGCTGGTCAATATGCTTATCGTGACCGTCGCAACAAAAAACGTACTTTCCGTCGTCTTTGGATTGCACGTATCAATGCTGGTGCACGCTTAAACGGTTTAAGCTATAGCCGCTTTATCAATGGCATGAAATTGGCTAACATCGATATCGATCGTCGCGTACTTGCTGACATCGCTATGCATGATGCAGCGACTTTCACTGCACTCGTTGAAAAAGCAAAAGCGGAACTGGCATAAATATTAATCTTTTTTGATGCTCCGTTGATGAGTGTTAAAGACGAGATTGATATTGATTAATACTCTACTATTAATAAAAGCTACCGCTAGTCGGTGGCTTTTTTTATAGTTATTGTTTGAATATTCAAATTATTTCTAAGTAGATAATTTGCCATATTCACTCAAACCCTCAATACGTTGTTTAAATCAGGAATAATGCGTCTTATGACTACCCCTGCTGCTACCGATTTGTCGGCGTTACCGACTCTACCATTAGAGCTCAATCAGCTGACTGAAGCTCAGCTAATCGAGTTTGCAAGTCACGCCCAAATGCTTATCAATCAAGCAGATGATGTGCCCGCATTACAAGAGCTGCGTGTGCAGTTTACGGGTAAAAAGAGCCTATTAACGGGCTTCTCAAAGCAGATGGGTAAGCTTGGCGCTGACGACAAAAAGACTTATGGCGGTTGGTTGCACGGGGCCCGCACTAGTATCCAAGAAGCATTGACTGAGCAGCAGCAACAGGTAGAGACTCAAGCGCTAAACGCTAAGCTTGCCAGCGAGAGCATTGATATTACCTTGCCAGCTCGCGGTAGTGCGAAAGGTCATTTGCATCCTGTCACTATGATCACTCAGCGTATGCAGCAGTTTTTTGTACAGGCGGGTTTTAACGTAGCGACAGGTCCTGAGGTTGAGAGCGACTATTATAATTTTGAAGCACTAAATATTCCCTCGCATCATCCTGCGCGCGCGATGCACGATACTTTTTATTTTGATGCGCATTATCTACTACGTACGCACACCAGTCCTGTACAGATACGGACTATGGAGCAAAGCGCTCCGCCGATTCGCATTATCTGCCCAGGTCGCGTGTATCGTAATGATTCAGACCAGACTCATTCGCCAATGTTTCATCAGTTAGAAGGCTTGATGGTAACCGAGTCGAGCACCTTTGCTGAATTAAAAGGTTTGATTAGTGAATTTCTAGAAGCGTTCTTCGCCAAAGAGTTGACCGTTCGTTTCCGTCCGTCTTTCTTCCCATTTACTGAGCCATCCGCTGAGGTTGATATCTTAGATGACAATGGTAAGTGGTTAGAGGTGATGGGCTGCGGCATGGTGCACCCACAAGTGCTAACCAACTGTGGTATCGATGCTGAAAAATATACTGGATTCGCTTTTGGTATGGGTATTGAGCGCTTTGCGATGCTGTATTACGGTATAGATGACTTGCGTTTATTCTTCCAAAATGACGTACGATTTTTAAAGCAGTTTGGCTAGATTTTTGTTTTTAATATTAATACGTCTACCTTTATTCTAAAATTCTGATCCGAGATACTTATGAAAATTAGCGAACAGTGGCTACGTCAATGGGTGAACCCCACGAATACTAGCGAAGCGTTGGCCGAACAATTAACGATGGCAGGACTAGAGATTGATGATCGTTATGCGGTTGCTCGTGCCTTTAACGGCGTTGTCGTCGGTGAAGTCATCAGCGTCGAGCAACACCCTGATGCTGATAAGCTGAGAGTAACGCAAGTGAATGTTGGAGGAGATGAGCTTCTTCAAATCGTTTGTGGTGCTCCAAATGTAGCGGTTGGTATGAAAGCGCCTGTCGCCACTATCGGTGCAGTATTGCCTACCAGCGATGGCAGTAATGGTAAAGCGGGTTTTCATATCAAAGCCAGCGAGCTGCGCGGCGTCGCCTCAAATGGTATGCTTTGCGGCGCCTCTGAGATTGACCTAGTAGACGATATTGATGGTCTATTAGCACTGCCTAGCGACGCTCCTGTTGGTACCGATATCCGCGAGTATTTAGGCTTAGATAACCAAATACTTGATATCTCAATCACCCCTAATCGCGGTGATTGCTTTAGCGTCCGTGGTATCGCGCGTGAGATTGCAGTCACCAATAGTATGACTATGCAGCCACCAGAGATTACTATGGCCAATGATGATGCCGCTAATAGTAGCTTTGCTACACCTACTGTCGTTATTGATGCTATAGAGCAATGCCCACGCTACTTATTGCAGGCTATTAGCGATATCGATCGTAGTATAGCTACCCCAAAATGGCTGGCGGATAGACTAGTGCAGTCGGGCCTACGTAGCCATAATTTTTTAGTCGATGTGACCAACTATGTGCTGATGGAATTGGGTCAGCCCTTGCATGCTTTTGATGCCGATACGATCAAAGGTAGCATAATAGTGCGTTTGGCTGAGTCTCAAGAGAGCCTTACCTTACTCAATGATCAGACTGTGACCTTAAATGGTGATGAGCTGGTGATTGCTGATGATGAAGGGGTGTTGGCACTAGCAGGTATCATGGGTGGCAAACGCAGTAGTGTCACTGATAGCACGACTAATATTGTGCTTGAGAGCGCTTTTTTTAGTCCGCTTGCTATCGCCGCACGCGCGCGCCGCTTTGGTCTGCATACCGATGCCTCGCAGCGTTTTGAGCGTGGGGTTGACTTTGAGTTGCCAGCTTTAGCGCTAGCACGCGCTACTGATTTAATTACAACTATTGCAGCTGGTAAAGCTGGCAAAATTGTAACAGTTGAGCAACTCGATCAGTTGCCTGCGCGCAAGGCTATTATCTTACCTATTACCAAAGTAGCAGAGGTGCTAGGTATTGAGATTGCAGTAGATACTATGGTGCGTATCTTGACGCAATTAGGATTTGCAGTGGCGCAGCAAGATAATACGCTGATCTGCACGCCGCCATCGTATCGTTTTGATATGAGTATAAGCGAAGATCTAATCGAAGAGTTGGCGCGTATCTATGGCTATGACAATATACCTAGCGTGCTACCTCATCTACAAGTCAGTATGAACTATGACGATACGGCAGATTTGACCCATGAGATGAAATTGGCGTTAGTCGATATTGGTTATATGGAAGCGATTAGCTTTAGTTTTAGCGATGCTAAATTAGAAGCTATGATAGATGATGAAGCGTTAGGGGCAGTATTACCACTCGCTAATCCGATCTCCAGTGATCTAGCGGTGATGCGTCGTACGCTTTTATCAAGCTTGCTACCTTGTGTGCAATATAACCTTAATCGTCAGCAGTCTCGTATTCGATTCTTTGAGACGGGTTTAAGCTTTGTTGGGCAAAACATCAGCGAGTTAGTGCAGACGCCTAGTATCGCTCTGGTTGCTGTTGGCAATGTTTGGGATGAGCAAGCTTATCAAAACCGTGCTACCGACTTCTATGATCTAAAACACGATATTGAGCAGCTGCTACCAGTGCAGACAGATAGCGCTCGCATCCGCTATGAGCGTAGTGATTTAGACTTTTTACACCCAGGGCAGGGCGCGAAGCTCTACATAGATGATCATTATATTGGCTGGCTTGGGCAGCTACACCCTAATACCGCAAAGCAGCTGGATCTACCAGTGACTTGGGTAGCACAATTGGCCTTAGCACCATTATTGGCGTTGGCACGCGAACAGCAGCTGATTGCGACGCCGAGCAAATTCCCACAGGTTCGCCGTGATATCGCAATCTTAGTCAATAGTGATATTAGTGTGCAAGCCTTGCAAGCTACGATACGTAGCGTGGCAGGCGAACTACTAAAAGATATGTGGCTGTTTGATGTATATCAGGGCGACAAGGTACCAGAAGGCCAACGTTCATTAGCCTTTGCTTTAACGTGGCAGGACCCTACGCAAACTTTATCTGATGAATCAATCAAAGCCGCTACTGATAAAGTAGTGACAGCTTTAAGCTCAAAACATAATGCACAATTGCGCGATAGCTAAAGTTGATTTTAGCAAATTTATCATTAGCTTTAGCGTTATAAAAGTCTTATCTGTTACAGGATAAAATCATAAAGGCGCTAAGTGATAACAGTAACTTGTTATTAATAAAAGGTTTTATTGTATCTTTTATTAAAAACTAGGCAAAAATCATTTATAATAGCCAAGCTGTATTTAATAATACGCCAGCTTACTCACATAAATTAGTTATAGCAGATATTAGCCACACTATAGCAAAACAGCATAGGAGTCATACTGTGAGCACTTTAACCAAATCCGATATGATCGAGCATTTGATGAGCCGTCTGAACATCACTCGTCAAGAAGGACGTTGCTTGGTAGAGAATTTTTTTGAGGAATTATCAGAGAGTTTAATCAAAGGTAAAGAGGTCAAGCTTTCGGGTTTTGGTAACTTTGAGCTCAAGGACAAAAACAGTCGTCCAGGTCGCAATCCTAAAACGGGCGAAGCGGTTGCAGTATCCGCTCGTCGCGTGGTTACTTTTAAGACAGGACAAAAATTCCGTCAAAAGGTAGACGAGCGTTTGCTTGATGAGTAGCTATTACTGCTAGTCTATAAGATTGCTATTATAAAAAAAGTAATAAAAACTAACGAGGTGTTAAGCTATATATTAAAGCTTAACGCCTCGTTTTTTATGAAGCTATCAAAACCTCTATGAAAAGTAGTTTCAATACTTTAGTATTAAAACTATGTTAGACAAATAGTTAAGAAGTATCGAACTAACTAGCCGAATTGGGTCCACAAATGAATAATAGCCAAGTATTTCAAAAAAGTGCTCTAGGACGTGAAAAGATCAAAAATAAAGAATTAGATATATTGCCACGTCAGGCTCGAACTTTGCTGTTTTTAATTGACGGGGAAAGTCACTATGACAGCTATCTTAAGTCTTTGGATAGCAGTGAGATATTTGCCGAGTCGGGCGGAGTAGCCGTACTTTTTGAGCTATTGCAAGATTTGCAATATATAGAGGTTGCGTCCAGTGATCAAGGTGAGCCTACAGAGACAAGCTTATTCGCAGCATCTGAAACAGCGACACTCTCAGATGAGGATGCGCAACGCGTGCAGAATATAGAAGTAAATGTAGCGGCAGGCTTTGAGACTGAGATTGAGACAGAACCTAAAGAGTTATCAGACGATGAAAAGCATTATTATGATAAAAATTTTAATGCCGATTTTGAAAGTAAAAGAGCAGAATTAGCTGCTTACATTGAACAAAAAGCACCAGGTCAAGAAGCTTGGGTGTATATGCTCAGTTTAGAAAAATGCGATAATATTTTACAACTGCAAGCCTTGGTACAACATATGCAAAGCTCTGCTAATGATAATTTGGCTGATGGTATACAAAAGTTTTATGAGACCTTAAATTGATAGTTGGACTCTACCGTATTGGTATACTTAGATATAACATATAAAACAGCCTTTATATAAGAGATAGAACATGAGCCAAAATAATATCGATGCCCATATCTTAATAAGTATGACTTACGCCAGTCGCGCAAACTCCGATGTATCTGCCGAAGACTTTAATGAAATCCTCAAACAAGCTCAAGAAAATAATGCTGCCAATGGTATAACGGGCATGCTTACTTTCAATAAAGATTATTTTTTGCAGACTATTGAGGGGCCAAGAGCACAGATCAATAGATTGCTGTATGGACTGATTGCTGATCAGCGCCATTATGATTTACAGCTACTAGAAACCCGCGAGATAAAACATCGTGAATGGGCAAAATGGTCAATGAACTATGCCTCGCCAACCGAGCAAAATGCTGCCGTTTATCTCAAATATTCGACCACAGTCAATTTTAACCCGTACCTATTGAATGCTGAATCAGCAAATAATCTAATGCGTGAGTTAAGTTCGATATAGGTATTAGGGTCTGTTGAACATTTGATCATGGCACTGACAGAGACTATTTTTTAGGCGATTCTAGATTAAAAATATCTAGTTTAGCATTCTAATCGGATCTTTTTGATGACGAATCGACAAAAAAGAGTTCTGTCCTTGCAGGCTGATGCTAAAATCGCTTTATTCGTTGTAAAAATCTAGCCAAGGCATCTGCATTACCTGCGATTTTTACCTAGAATAGACCTATTTTAGCTATCAGCAGTGCTCATTTATGAATGTTCAACAGACCCTAGGCAGTACTCATGAATATCAGGCATAAAAAAAGAGAGCGTAAGCTCTCTTTTTTATAAAACTTTTATAAGTAGTAACTTATTGAGCAGGCTCAACAACTACAACTTCGTCAGCTGCGTTAGCGGCTTCAGTATTGCTAGCCATATCTACGCTAGTAGTAGTGCCGTCCATAGGAACTTCAGCATCCATCTCGTCAGTTGCAGTAGCAACTTGTGCGTCAGCAATATCAGCTTCAGCAGCCATAGCAGCTTCAGCAGCAGCAGGATCTACAGCTTCACCGTCAGCTGAGCCTTCAGCTAATTCTTCTTGCGCGTCTTGTACTTCTTCTTGTGCGTCAGATAAATCTTCAGCAGCGTTTTCAGTATTGCTATCACAAGCTGTTAAGCCCATAGAAGCAGCCATGATACCAGCAAGTGCAAGTAGTTTAATATCCATAATATTCTCCAAAAAATGAAATGATAAGTAGACATAACTAAAGGTTGAGCCTTCAATTTATTTTGAAGATCAACTACTCTTAGTCACAGCTACTCAGCTTGCACGCATTCTATATGTTTTTTATGAAAATGAAAAGACTTTATATTAAAAATTAACAGTATAAATGTAACTGAATTGTACTAACTGTAGATAGGTCAAAATTTATTACAGTTTTATCAACTAATATAAGTATAATCCAGTAAAATTAGTTAGTTATATAGCTAACTTGTACTTTGATTTATAAATTGAGAACTGATTTAAAATAGAGTTATAACTATACTCAACATATAGTAGCAACATTAGAGGGTAATATTAT
Organism: Psychrobacter sp. M13; assembly: GCF_030718935.1. NCBI lineage: Bacteria > Pseudomonadati > Pseudomonadota > Gammaproteobacteria > Moraxellales > Moraxellaceae > Psychrobacter > Psychrobacter sp. M13. Next base: position 2,902,205 of record NZ_CP132194.1, on the reverse strand, counting down.
GAAATGGCAAGGTAGAAGGGGTAGCTCTAACGTTCGCACCAGTCGTGGTGGCGGTAAGATGATAGGTGGTGGTATCGGTGGCATTATCATTGCAGGCATTCTGTGGCTAGTATTTGGCATCAACCCGATGACAGCGCTACAGACAGGGCAAGTCGTTGCTGGTGGCGGTAGTAACACTTCCACTGAGCCTGCAACTAGCGATGATCGTGATACGCAGTTCGTAAAAGTAGTATTGGCTGATACCGAAGCGGTATGGGGTCAAATATTTCAAGAGGGTGGGCAGACTTATAAAGAGCCTGAACTGATCTTGTTTGATGGTCAAGTCAATTCAGCTTGTGGCAGTGCAACCTCTGCAACAGGACCCTTTTATTGTCCTGGTGATCAAACCGTTTATCTTGATACTTCCTTTTTTGTAGAGATGCGTCGCAACTTGGGCATTAGTGGTGATCAGCAAGGCTCAGGCGATCAAGAAAATAGCGGTAAAGCAGGGGATTTTGCGCAGGCTTATGTGATCTCGCACGAAGTCGGTCATCATGTACAGACTTTACTAGGTATTAGTCAGCAGGTGGCTGAAGCTAGTCGGCAAGTGACTCGTGCGCAAGCGAATAAGCTATCGGTATTGCAAGAGCTACAAGCAGATTGTTTTGCTGGGGTTTGGGCGAATCGTAATCAGGAGCGAGTGCAGTTCTTGGAAGCAGGGGATATCGATGAAGCTATTAATGCGGCAGGTCAAATCGGTGATGATCGTCTAGCGCAAGCGGGTGGCGGAGCAGTTGTGCCTGACAATTTCACTCATGGCACCAGTCAGCAACGGGTGCAGTGGTTTAGCCGAGGGCTTGATAGCGGTGATATTCAATCCTGTGATACGTTTAGTGGTGCGCTGTAGTTATCTTTACTGATACTCGATAAATAAGTTAGCGCTAGTTTTTTCGAGCTTAGCTGTCGTCTATACAATAAAAATCTTATAAAAAATAACCCCGCTATATTGATAGCGGGGTTATTTTTTATGAGGATTAAAGATTAGTTCTTAGTTTTGTCATAGATGTAACCACCAGCACCACCAATAGCAGCACCACCTAACGCGCCACGAGCGATATCTTTACTATCGCCACCACTTTTAATCAAAGCACCAGCAACAGCACCAGCAGTAGCTGCTTTAGTCGTATTACTTACGCCACTATTATAACCACCAGTAGAGTTACAACCCGTCATGATTAAAGCTGAGCTTGCAATGGTTGCCATTGCGATAGATTGAGCTAATTTCATATTATCACCTATAAGTTTTGTCAAATATTTAATTTAGAGTATCACATATTGAGCATGCGAGTATCTTCTTAGCGCTTATAGTAGCCTTTATATATGCATCTGGTCGTAGTAGAAACGCTAAGCTTTGCAAATAGACTGTTAACGATGTTTCCCTACTGTGACGTCAGTAGGGTATTCACTTATTCATCTTGTATTTGTATTGATAATACGCTAATTGATTCTATGATGTCATAAAAATCGTTTTAATAAAAAAGACTGCAATAATGCAGTCTTAGATATAGGTTAAGTCAAGTGTAAAGGAATTAGTTCTGTGATTTGCGCTTCATTTGCTCAAAGAACTCATCATTTGTTTTCGCCTCTTTTAGACGATCTAATAAGAATTCAGTCGCTTGTACACCATCCATCGGCTGCAATAGCTTGCGCAGGATCCAGACTTTACGTAACTTGTCTTCACTGAGCAAACGCTCTTCGCGACGAGTACCTGATCGCTTGATATTGATCGCCGGGAAAACGCGCTTTTCTGCCAAATCACGCTCAAGAGTAATCTCTTGGTTCCCTGTGCCTTTGAACTCTTCAAAGATTACGCTATCCATCTTACTACCCGTATCAATCAGAGCGCTGGCAATAATCGTCAGGCTGCCCCCTTCCTCAATGTTACGTGCGGCACCAAAAAAGCGTTTTGGCCGCTCAAGCGCATTGGCGTCAAGACCACCTGTCAGTACTTTGCCTGATGATGGGATGACCGTGTTATAAGCACGAGCCAGACGAGTAATAGAGTCGAGCAAAATAACCACATCTTGCTTATGCTCAACAAGACGTTTGGCCTTTTCAATGACCATTTCAGCGACTTGTACATGGCGCTGCGGCGGCTCATCAAACGTTGAAGCGACGACTTCACCACGAACGGTACGCACCATCTCAGTAACTTCTTCTGGGCGCTCATCAATCAAGAGCACGATCAAATAACACTCAGGGTTGTTGCGGGTAATGGCTTGAGCGATGGTCTGCAAGAGGACGGTCTTACCCGCTTTAGGCGGCGCAACAATGATCGAGCGCTGACCTTTACCGATAGGTGCGATTAAATCAATGATTCGACCGGTTAGATCTTCACTAGTACCGTTACCAGATTCAAGCTTAAGATGCTCAGTGGGAAATAATGGGGTCAAATTCTCAAAGATAAGCTTGTGACGCGAGCGATCTGGAGTATCAAAGTTGATCTCACCCACTTTGAGCAGCGCAAAATAACGCTCAGAATCTTTTGGCGGGCGAATAGTGCCCGCGATGCTATCACCTGTCTTAAGACTAAAACGGCGAATCTGACTTGGGCTGACATAGATATCATCAGGACCTGCCAAATATGAGCCTTCAGATGAGCGCAAAAAGCCAAAGCCATCAGGGAGTACTTCTAATACGCCATCACCATAAATGGCTTCACCGTTACGGGCGTGAGTTTTTAGAATAGCAAATATGATGTCTTGCTTACGGCTACGCGCCATATTGTCAAGACCCATCTCTTTGGCAATGGTCAATAGCTCAGCGATTGATTTTTTCTTTAATTCAGTTAAATTCATAGATAAGTCGTTAGCAGGTGATCAGGCGCGAGAGGCCATTGAAAGCACAACCTATGACATTGTTTGGGACAACATTAGTATGATAATAGGAGGTGTGCACAAAGTTGATCTTTAGGTAGAACCAGATTTTATACATCGAGTCATTACTTGCACTATTAAAAAGAGCAAAGAAATGATGACGATAAGAAAGGCCACATAAAGGGATATGATAAGTATTTAATACTTATTATCGTAGTTATTTATTTATTCAGTAATGACGACTAGTTACAATATTTAGTAATGATAGCTAGTTACGGTATCTAATAATTATATTTGTATTCAATGATAATAAACACAAGGTAACCAGCGACAGGACGCTTATAACATATATTAGATTTTTCTTGAGACACGACTATACGGTTTTCAAGATAGCCTTGTCAATTATTTTTGCTAAAAAAATTGGATAATTAATTTTTTTAGCTCAAACGGTAGCAAAAAGCCGTTATCTGGATGAGATAACGGCTTTTTTTATTCTCGATCAGGTTAGCGTTGATCAAGTCTGGTTAGTGCAAAACGCTTAAATATGTTTGTCTAATACTTTAGCCAGCTCAGACTTTGGTTGTAGACCCATAACAGAATCTACTTTTTCGCCGTTTTTGAAGACAAACAAAGTAGGAATGTTACGAATACCAAAACGGCTCGCCGCTTGTGGGTTGCTATCGACATCGACTTTGACGATTTTGACTTTACCTTCGTACTCGCTCGCTAAATCTTCTAAGATAGGCGCAATAGATTTACATGGGCCACACCACGTTGCCCAAAAATCAACCAAAACAGGAACATCTGCTTGCAAGACATCTTGATCAAAGTTGTCATCAGTAGTATTTACGATAAGATCTGACATAATTTTCTCTCTTTTTTATGATTTCTTTAATTCAGCCATTAACATTAAGCAGTTAAAGCCCGATTAAAGAAAATTGAGGATGAATAAAAATATGCCGTTATACTAGCATGCTTGATAGTACATAGCTGGTTGAAATAGCTAACCATTACTATTAATACAATAAATCGACACCCAAATTGACATATCAAACAACACTTAACTTCCTCAAGTACTTATAGTTTACTGTTGAGTAAATTGTAAATATTCAAACAACTTTAACTTGCCCTATATAAGTAGTAATTTTATGCTCTACAATGACGACACTACAACCGCTCTTAATCTACAAGAAGCTCAACAGGATGCTCGATTTTTTAGAGATTTTGCAGAGCAAGTGACTGTCTATGAAGATGATGATATTTGGCTGATTGATAAGCCAGCAGGTCTGCTTAGTGTCGATGGTAAGACGCTTAAAGTGAGCTTACTCGCTAGGCTTGAGCGCGTCAATCCACAGGTCAAATTGATTCATCGTTTGGATATGGATACCTCAGGGCTACTAATATTTGCCAAAAATGCTGCTGCGCAAACCCATATCAGTAAGCAATTTATTGAGCGCTTGCCGCAAAAAACTTATCAAGCGCGAGTATTCGGCGAGTGGGAAGCTGTCGGTACAAGAGGTAAAATATCTATCCCTGTACGCTACGAGCCTACGACTAAACCGCGTCATGTGGTAGATCTCGACTGGCATAAAAATGCGCTGACTAAATATGAAATACTAGGTTTTGAGGACTGTGCGGGGCAAACGGTGACTAGGGTTGCGCTGCAGCCAGTGACGGGTCGTAGCCATCAGCTGCGGGTGCATATGGTGCATGCCGGTCATGTGATCATTGGTGACCCTATCTATGCTGAGGATGCCGCCTTGACTATCGCACCAAGGCTGAACTTGCACGCGCAGCAATTGCGCCTTAAGCATCCTGTGCTGGGTGCTTGGATGGATTGGCAAAGTCCGTGTCCTTTTTGAATGAATAGGCGTTAAGTGGTTACAAACGCTAAAATTTTTGAATGGCTAAGCTTTTAAACGCTGCACTTTTATATTGTTAGGGGCATGACAAGGTAGCGGTGTACAGATGTGAACTATAGAGTCGAGTATTCTCAATAAACTACTAGCTTATTCATAATAAGATAGTGATAAGTTATACAAGGATAATATTATGCTCGATATTAGCACAGCCAAACAAGCTATTAAAAATGGCGTCAGTAGCCGATTTGCAAATAGTCAGTCGCCATCAACGGCGCGCGCAGATTATGAAGTGTTGGTTATTGGCGCAGGTGTCGCTGGCATCGGTATGGCCTGCCATTTACAACAAAGTAAGCAGCAAAGCTATTTTGGTAATAATCTTTTTGATCGTAAAAGTTTCACTAAAAAAAAGCGCTATAGGCCAAAAAAACAGAATAGAAAGCAGTCCTCAACTCAGCGTTTTGTAGTGTTAGAGAAACGCGCAGACCTAGGCGGTACTTGGGATTTATTTAATTATCCAGGGATTCGTTCAGACTCAGACGCGCTCACTTTTGGTTACAGCTTTCGCCCTTGGGTCAATGTCAGAATGCTCGCCAGCGGCAGCGACATCAAGAGTTATATCACCGATACTGCCCGCGAGTACAAGGTTATCCAGCACATTCGCTATCGTCATGAAGTCCAGCAATTGTCATGGTCAACTAGCCAACAGCTATGGACGGCGACCGTAAAAAATCATAATAGCGGCGAGATGTTTACTTTATCAGCAAACTTTGTGGTTGGCGCGACAGGCTATTATGATTACGAAGCAGGCTATCGACCGCACTTTGAAGGTGAAGAGGACTTTGCAGGGCAAATCGTGCATCCCCAGCTTTGGCAAGATGTAGATTATAGCGATAAAAAGGTGGTGATTATCGGTAGTGGCGCAACAGCGATGACTTTATTGCCAGCGCTAGTCGATAAAGATGCCGAGCAGTGCGCGCGCCATGTGACGATGCTACAACGTAGACCGACTTATGTCGCCAGCGTTGCAGGTGATGACGCTGCGCTGACATGGTTGTCTGCCAAATATTCACCATTATCCGAGCAGCAAGCTTATACTTTGCTACGCGTACGTAATGTGCTTAGACAACAAGGCGTCTATCAATTAGCTGTACATGCGCCAAAGGTGATGCGTGGTCTACTCAAGCATTGGGCCAAGCAAGATCTGAAGGGTAGCGGAGTGGATGTTAAGCACTTTTTACCCGATTATAATCCTTGGGATGAGCGCCTGTGCGCTATACCTGATAGTGACTTATTTCTAGCTTTGCATGGCGAGCGGGCAGAAATAGTCACTGACCAGATCAGCCACTTTACCCAGACAGGTATTCAGCTGCACTCAGGTCAACACCTTGATGCTGATATTATCGTTACGGCAACGGGGCTGAAATTACAAATGCTGGGCGGAGCAAAGGTATATGTCGATGGGATAGCGACTACTATTGGCACACGTATGACTTACAAAGCGGTGTTGGTTGAGGGTATTCCTAATATGGCGGTTATCTTTGGTTATACCAATGCCTCATGGACGCTCAAAGTCGATCTGGCCTGTAGCTACTTGATAAGGCTATTGAGTCATATGAAAAAGCATCGCTATTATACAGCTGTGCCGCAAGCTGAGATTGAAGGCGAAAATGTGCAGCGCCAAGCAGATACGATCATGGGTTCACTATCAGCAGGCTATATTAGCCGCGCTAAAGATGAGCTACCCAAGCAAGGCGACCGCTATCCATGGAAAGTCACTAGCAATTACTTAAGTGATCGTATCATACTCAAACATCGACGGATAAAGGACAAGTGGCTCAGCTTTAGTCGCTAGACTTTTTGCTAGTTGTAATAGGTCGCTTTTCACGCATCAATCGTGCTTATCGCCCTAGCATTAGCTATTCTCAATAAACTCAGCCACTTGCTTGCTTAAAATATTCCACAAAGTGATTTGCGCACTTTCGCTACCCCAAGCATTATGCGGGCTAAATATCACCCGTGGATGCTTGCTAAGACTGTGCAGTGGGTCGTCAGCAGCGATTGGCTCTTGTTCAAAGACATCGCTACCATAACCGATAATTTGCTCACTGTTGATGGCATCGGTTAGCGCTTGCGAATCGACGATACCGCCGCGTGCGACATTGATGATCAAGGGCTGCTTGTGCATTTTGGCAAGCGTTTCTTTATCAATGAGATGTTCAGTTTGCTCAGTTAATGGGCAATGCAAGCTAATGACATCTGAGCTCGCAAGCACTTCGTCGAATGCCGTATAGTCGCCGTTGCGCGGCTCGCGACCTTGGTGTTCCGCCCATAATACTGTCATGCCAAAAGCACGGGCAATGTCGGTGACGCGTTTACCGATAGTACCCACACCGATAATACCTAAGGTTTTATCCTCTAGATCTATCAGGGGTACATCGAGCAGACACCAGTTGCCATTGTCTTGCCATGAGCCGTCGATGACTTTGTTATGATAATAGACACCTGCACGCATCGCATTAAGCATGAGCATAAAGGTATGTTCAGGTACGCTCTTGACTGCATAGCCTGCAACATTTAATAGGGTGACATTATGGGTTTTGCAGGCATCTTGATCGACATTATTCATACCTGTAGCCGTTAGCTGAATGAGCTTCAGCTTGGGCAGCTTGGCAATCGCTGCTGCGCTGATCTTAACTTTATTAGTGATAATAATATCGGCATCACTACAGCGCTCGATGATAATCTCGTCGCTATGTTCAGTATCTTCATAAGTGACGTAATCAGTGATACCCGCTGGTACTGGTAAGTCTAAGTCTTGAGAAAATGTTCCTCTATCTAAAAATACAGCTTTCATGGTTATTCCTTAAATATTTATTTTCGGTAAACATCAGCTCATGCTATAAACAGTGTTGTGAGTTTTGTAGTCAATGTAGCATAAGAAGGCACGAACGAGAACCGCTGACTATTACACTTATCATTTAACAGCGCTTATAATTTGGCAGCACTTATGAATTGATAGCATTTAGACTTAATGGCGCTCAGAACTTGGTAAATAGATAGTCTCTTGAAAAGTGAGAATAACGCACTCATCTAACCGCTAACGTTATATAATGGTTCGGCTTTTGCGCTGATTAACTTTACACTTATTAGTTTTGCGTTTATTAAATAGAAATAGCCCAAACGTATCATTATTACGACTTATCTTCTTCTTAACTGAGTACAAAAAGACACTGCCCTATGACTATTACTGCCGCCTCTCTGCACAGCTCCGAATTCGCCGTTGGTCAACGTTATTTATCTGATACTGAGTCTGAACTTGGCTTAGGTGTGGTCATCGATGTCGATGATCGCTGTGTACATATCTTATTTCCACAGAGCGAAGAGATGCGCGTCTACGCCAAGATGTCCGCGCCTTTATCACGAGTCATATTCAAAGTTGGCGATAGTATCTGTGATCAACAAGGTCACAATTATACCGTCACTGATGTTGATGAGGTGATGGGTGTGCTCAAATATAGTGTCGAAGATGATGAGCAAGGCACTGCTATAAAGCCTATCATGGAGACCCGTCTTGCCGCTAATATTACCCTAGCAAAGCCGCTTGAGCGCTTGCTGGCAGGACGTATTGAGCGCAGCGACTGGTATGATTTGCGCCAAGATATTTTGCGTATGCAAACCGCGCTGGCAGGACATCCGCTCAAGGGTTTTATGGGCGCGCGTGTTGATATTATTGAGCATCAGCTGTATATCGCTCATGAAGTCGGCAAACGTATCGCGCCACGCGTATTACTCGCGGATGAGGTCGGCCTTGGCAAAACTATCGAAGCAGGTTTGATCATTCATCAGCAGCTCCTCACAGGTAAAGCTGAGCGGGTGCTGATCTTAGTACCTGATAGCTTGCAGTATCAGTGGATGATCGAGCTACGTCGACGCTTTAATCTCAACTTTGCGCTGTTTGATCTAGTGCGCACCGCCGCGATTAAAGAGCATGATCCTGAGCAAAACGTCTTTGCAACCGAGCAGTGTATTATCGCAGGTATGGACTTGTTGCTTGATCATCATGATCTGTACGATCAAGCGATGGAGGCAGGTTTTGATCTGTTAGTCGTTGATGAAGCGCATCATCTGCATTGGAATGAGGCTTCAGGCGGTAATGAGAAATATGATTTAGTTGCTGATTTTGCGGAAGAAACGGCGGGTGTATTATTGCTAACAGCGACGCCCGAACAGCTTGGGGTTGAGAGCCACTTTGCTCGTTTGCGCCTGCTCGATGCCGATCGCTTCGATGACTTAGAAGAGTTTATCGATGGTCAAGAGGCTTTTGCTCAGACGGCTTTGGTAGCTAGTACCTTAATAGAAGATGAGCCGTTAAGCGTTAATCAAATAGCCGCGTTGACCCACCTGCTTGAGGTTAGTGACTATGAGCTAGCGGCGATCAACGAAGACGAGAAACTGCGCACTTATGCGCTCAATGAATTGCTGGATCGCCATGGTACGGGCCGAGTGTTATTCCGTAATACTCGTGAGAGCGTTAAAGGCTTTTATGGGCGCACAAGCCGAGCACATCCGCTACCACTGCCAGATACTTGGATAGGCAGCTATCAGACCGTTGGCAAGTTGCGCGAGCAGTTATGGGGTGAAGAAAACCAACCCGATGGTAGCTGGCTTGAGGATGAGCCACGCGTCCCGTGGTTGATTGATATTCTAAAGGGCGAACTGCGTCAGAAAAAGGTGCTACTCATAGCGCGTAGTGGTGCGACCGTTGAGAGCCTGGAGGCGGTATTACGTCTACATGCTGGTATCAAAACTGCGATCTTTACCGAACAGATGACGCTACTTGAGCGTGACCAAGCGTCGGCCTACTTTGCTGATACCGAGGGCGCGCAGATATTACTGTGCTCGGAGATTGGCTCGGAAGGGCGTAATTTTCAGTTTGCCAGCCAGTTGATACTTTGGGATCTACCTGCCAATCCCGATACTCTAGAGCAGCGTATCGGTCGCTTAGATCGTATCGGACAGACTGAGCAAATTACTTTGCATGTGCCTTATATTGAAGGCACCGCGCAAGAGCGTCTGTATCACTGGTACAATAGTGCGCTCAATATCTTTAACCAGATATCTCCAACCGCGCAAAGCGTACAAGAGCAATATATTGCAGAGTTAAAGCCGCTGCTAGAAGGCATAAAAATAGAATGTGCGGATACGTCTGATAACCAAGTTATTTTGCAAGATCTTATTGCGGATGCCAAGCAAACCCGCTTAGGTCTTGAGTCGCAACTGCAAATGGGTCGTGACCGTCTCTTAGAATATAACTCGTGTCGTCCAAGAGTGGCAGGACGTATCGCGAACGCCATGCATGACTTTGATGCTAATAATCTATTGCCGCAATTCGTTGAGCGTTTTTTGGCATCAGCTAATATCGATTATAGCGTGCAGCGTGATGGCTCGTGGGTTATCTCACCGGTCGATAGCACTGAGATTAGTGACTATATCGAAGGTCTACCACTGGGCGACGAGGACGGTATGACCTTGACCTTTGAGCGTGAACTGGCTCTACAGCGTGAAGAGATCGACTTCGTTACTCATGAGCATCCATTGATGCGTGCGATCTATGAGCTGGCGAGTACCAGCACCTTTGGTAATACGACGGTCGGTATGCTCAAAAGCAATGCTATGCCACAAGGTATGGTTATGTTAGAAGTGAACTTTCGCGTAGAGGCTATCGCGCCCAAGCTACTGAATCTACCTGCGACACTACCTACGCAAAACATCCGTGTATTCATTAGCGAGCAAGGAAGCGACTTATCGAGTCGTATCAGTAGCGATATGATCATGCCGCACATTGAGCGCTTGGATAAAAACCGCGCGCGTCAAGTCATCAAAGCGCGTAGTGATGTGATAGAGCAGCGCTATTACGAGGCTGAGGCCATCGCCCGTGCGCAATTGCTAGATATTGGCGAGCAGGCGAATACTCGCTTTAGCCAGCAATGGTCACGCGAGGTCAAACGCCTCAAGCATCTGCAAACGATCAATCCCAATGTGCGAGATACCGAGATTGAGCGCTTAGAGCAATTGCAACTGCAAGGTGAGCAGGCGCTGGCGACTTTATCTTTAGTGCCTGATTCAATCCGCGTGCTGGTATCAGTAAAGCCTTAAAATAGTCTAAAAATAAAAAAGAGATACTAGCTAAGTATCTCTTTTTTATTGCTATGGCTTTTTATTAAAGTTACTAGTACGTTTTATAGTTTGGCTATTTTGCAGTATAAAATAAAACCCAAACGGTCAGGTTTATTTGCCCTTTTGATCATTCAATAACTGGCTAACCGTGTCAATATTGGGTAAGATGTCCGGCTTTAAAACTAAGCTTAGCGCTAGCAAGACTTATAGTGGATAAGCTATAAAATACGAGTTAAGTTATTAAAATAAAAGTTATTATTTATTGATTACCCCTATTATAGTGATCGCTTTGAGTATCGTTATAATCAAATCATTGCGAATGTTATCTATGTATAAGCGAGCAGTATTCATTGAACGTAAGGAAGTTTTATGCCCAACCATGCGCAACTGATCTCAGAGCTACTGGCGACTGTAACGCTTATCGAAGTCAGCCCTGATGTATTCGAAGGTAAAAGCCACGACTATGTCGGTGCGCGTATCTTTGGTGGTCAAGTATTGGCGCAAGCGATAATGGCCGCAGCTCATACGCTTGATGAAGATAAGCCTTGTCACTCCCTGCATGGTTATTTTTTGCGCGGTGGCGATATCGATCAGCCAGTAATTTATCAAGTGCGTCGCTTACGTGATGGTCGTAGCCTATCAGCGCGTCAAGTCACTGCCATTCAGTACAAGCAAGCTCGCGGTAAGCCGCCTGTTGAGCAGGTGATATTCTCGATGATTACCTCGTTTTCCTCGATGGAGGAGGGCTTAGAGTATCAAGAGGATATGCCAGCTTATCCACCGCCTGAAGATCTGGCAACTGAGCAAGAGCTCAAAGAAGACTATGTTGGCAAAGTACCAGATGCTCTAAAATCGCGTTTTATGCGTCATCGTCATGTTGAGATCAAGCCCGTCAAATCGCGTGATCCTATCCACCCAGAGCCAATGAAACCTAAACAGGCCAACTGGTTACGCATTCTTGAATTGGGCAAACAGCCGATCGCTATTCAGCAAGCGCTACTGGCGTTTTCCTCTGATTATTATCTGGTTGGCACAGGACTTATGTCACATGGTATTAGCTTTATGACCAGTGGTCTGCAAGCGGCTAGTATCGATCATTCGATGCACTTTCATCGTGATTTTGATCTAAATGAGTGGCTGCTATATGATATGTGGAGCGATACCACATCCAATGCGATGGGGCTTAATCACGGTCAGTTTTGGCAAGACGGTCATCTGGTTGCAACCGTACAACAGCAAGGCTTAATGCGGCTTAGAGTGCCAAAGTCTTGATTTAAATGCTTTATCTTTGAAAATACTCATGGTTTTAAAGTAGGTTGGTGTGGAGCTTGCGACACCCAACTATTTTCAATCTATGATAGAAAATTCTATTTAAAGAATTTTCCTTGCGAGCCTAATGAAACAGTGCTTCATTTTTACGGCTCTCAGGGTCTCATCCCTCGACGCTAACCTACGGTAGTCCATAATAAATTGAGAGTTAAGAGTGGAATTTTATTTTTAGCCCTCGATAATCTTCACCATAGCCCGTGGCAATCCTAAAGTCTCTTGAGCTTCACTAGCATTTAACCAATTCACATTGATCTCAGCGGCTTGTAATATCTTAGTTATTTCTTGAGCCTGATGATCATTCAGGGTTAATTGCTGCGGGGTTAAGTACCAATGAAAATGGGTTAGCGAATGCTTAATAGGTGCAGGGGCATCGGCAAATAAATCATGAGTCACTGACTTTGTGACCAGCTCATTCTTCGCTAACCATTCATCAATAATTTGCTCAGCGGTAGTAAATTCTGTCTCATAAACTTGCTCATACGCTTTAACATTGCTCGCCACTTTTGACGGCTTATCTTCGGCAACTGTATTAGCCGTCTTGACAGCACCTTCAATCTTTTTTATAAACGCTAATGGTAAGCTCCATAACCCACCCCAAATACCGTTATCAGGACGCTGTAGCCATAATACCTCACCATTGCTGTTTTGAATCATTAAAGCATTACTAAACTTGCTAGGCTTGGGTTGTTTTTTTGCTTTGACAGGATAATCCATCTCGCGACCTTGCGCATGAGCTAGACAATCCGCTTGTAATGGACAGGCCGCGCAGTTTGGATTACGACGCACACATAAGGTTGCGCCCATATCCATCATGGCTTGTGCAAATAATCCAGAATGCTCAACAGGCGTTAAACGTATAGCTAGTGCCCATAATTCTTTGGTGGTCGCCGACTTCATAATATCGCCATCGATAGCCGCCCAGCGTGTCAGCACTCGCTTGACATTACCATCACAGATGACGCCGTAACCATGTAACCCCATCGCTACAATCGCGCCAGCGGTCGAAGGCCCAACCCCTGATATTGCCTCCCAACCTTCTAATGTCTGCGGAAAGTCACCAGTGTCATCAATAATCTCAACGAGTTGCTTTGCGCCTTTATGCAAATTACGCGCTCGCGCATAATAGCCCATGCCTGCCCAATGCTCGGCGATCACATCCCACTCTGCCGCTGCTAAATCCTGTACGGTCGGAAATGAGGTCATAAAACGAGCAAAGTAGGGCAGTACGGTGGTGACTTGGGTTTGCTGGAGCATGACTTCTGATAGCCAAACAATATAAGGATTAGGCATGTCGGTTTGGTGCTGTTGCCAAGGCAGATCATGGCGACCGTTGGTGGCGAACCATGCTAGTAGGCGTGGGGCAAAGGTATTGAGAGATTGGGTAGAATGAGCAAAGCTCTCTTCTGAAGATTTGTATTTTTCGCTAGGTTTTGTTTTGGTCATAGATTCGGTCTTGGCAGGTAAGGTGCGCCCTGCGCACCGATAAGAAGATGTTTGCTGATATTTATACTTTTTCTATTAGTTTATATTAGGTTTGTTAGACAGCATATAAAGTCGTTTTATTATCAGCGAAAGCTATCTAGGGTATGAGCATATATAGCTAACTAAACAGTGCGCTGGGCGCATCCTACGCACTAAGTAATACTAATGGGCTTTAATATCCAGTGCTGAGATTAAACCGAGATGTTTTACAAAAGGAGTAAAATCTTTATCACTAAAAAGCAGAGGAATTTGGCTGTCGATACAAAACCCAGCAATCATAACATCATTAGATTTACGAATAGTTATGCCTTTTTTGCGAAGCTCTCGATAATAAGACACATAACGGATAGCATTATTCTTACCTAAGATATCATAACAGGTGAGCGTATTTAGCGCTGAAAAAGCCTGCGAGTAATGCTTATCTTCTCTAAATCCTTGCAAGACTTCCATCAAAATAATGTCTGTAATACCGATTTTTGATTGCGACAACAGGCTATCTAAAAGGTCGGTATGTACGGTTACGATACCATTAAAGTAATCTATCCAAACGCTAGAATCCACGATAATTGTAGGCGTGATGTTCGGTCTCATAGAGAGGACTCAGTCGTATTGATACCTTGACGCATTTGGTCTAAATCACTATCCCACTGTAGTTTGCCACGTAGCTGTCTAATGCTCTGTTGTTCATGCATTTGCACTAGTAACTTTAGTCCTTGCTCAACGGCTTCTCTCTTGGTTTTTGCACCAGATAAGCGCTGAGCGTCAGATATTAGATTATCGTCAATATGTATATTAGTACGCATAAGGATACTCCTTTAACGAATGTGTATGATTTATATTTATTATACACATAAACAGATATTTTTGATAAAACTAGGCAGAGTATTTTTGTAAAATTGGAAGAGGTAGCGACTGGTTTTTTTTGAGTCATAGATTTAGTCTTGGCAGGTAGGGTGCGTTCCACGCACCGATGACGAAAGCGTTTGCTAAAATCTAGAGTTATATAAGTGTTCTGTATAAGGTTAATTAGATTAAATATAAAGTCGATTTATTCATAGTGAAAGCTATTTAAGGTATGAGCATATATAGCTAAATAAACGGTGCGCTGGGCACACCCTACAAATGGTTTGCTTTAGATATTTTCTCTATGTATAAGGGCTGCATAACGTCTTCAAGATTATCAAGCTCAAAGACTACTTCGTTTTTTCTATATTTATAGAAAGTAAAAGTAGCAAACTGTCCAATCTCATCGTCTTGGAAGCTTATTAATATAGTACAACTGATGTGAGGAAATTCAGCAATCCATTTTTCTTTGAATTTTCCAGAAAATATAATAGATTGAATGAATGGGTCTTGGTCGGTAAAATCTTCGATATGAAATTTATTAGTCGAATACTCATAACCTGAGAAATCAACAAACTGCTCTTTGATATCTTCCTCTTTTATTATAAGCCTATCGTAATTAGAAGGATAAATACTTTTTAAGAAAATGCAATCACCTACAAGTATAAAACCATTTTCTAAAACAGTATTTAATTTTTTATCTAGTTTAGTTTTTTTAATTTTAGCTTCGTTAAAGTCTAAATAGTCTGACATAAGTATATTTGTATATATCAAAACTTAACCTCCTTATAGCAAGTAGGATGCGTTTCAGCCAATTATAAACATGGTGCAATGCCGTAGGGTGAAATTAGCGCAGCGTAACCCGCCTACTAACCAATGCTATCAACGGCGGGTTACGCTTTATCAAAATTCTTGCTAAAAATTTTATAAAACTAACCACACCCTACGTATAAAATTTCTAATTAGATGTAGCAGCTAACTTTATTCCTAAACTAGCAAATATTGTTCCTACAGCTCTATTCAACCAAAGACTAATCTTTTTACTACTTCGAACTTTAGAAGATATTTTATCTGCTGCAAACACGTAGGCAAACTCTACAATAATGGCAACAGTAATAACCATCAATCCTAAGTAAAAAAGCTGAAATGACGGTGAGCCTGCACCTTCACGAATAAACTGGGGTAAAAATGCCATAAAGAATATTGCTACTTTAGGGTTCAAGATATCGATATATACTCCCTGTTTAAAAGCTTTGAATGCAGTCTCTTTGCTCTGGTTAAGACTCAACTTATCATTATTTAGCTCAAAACCTGATGACTTAAAAGATTCATAAGCAAGATATAAAAGGTAAGCTGCACCAGCATATTTTACGATACTAAAAGCTAATGCTGAGGAAACTAAGATAGCTGATAGACCAATAGAAGCAATAAATACATGAAATAATGCCCCTGTACATACCCCGATTGCTGAGGCTAGTCCCACTTTTTTGCCATGTCTAATAGTTTTAGTCAGGATATATAAAAGATCTGGTCCTGGAGCAATGTTTAATGCGAAGGCAGCGGTTAGAAACAATAACCAAAAATTTAAATCAGACATATTTTCACCCTATTCTTAAAATTCTTACTTCCGATTCTTGCGCGCCCGCAATTTACGTTGATGCTTTTCCTCAAGCTTAGCTTTTTTACGCTCTGCATCGGCGAGTCGTTGCTCAGCGACGACCGCTTCTTCCGCCTCACGCATTTCAGGGGTTTCTAGACTGATGCGACCTATCGTGCCACTACGTAACTCGTTGACCAGAATTTCTGACATCCGATAAGTATCGACTTGATTACCTGCACGAATACAGCCACGATTGCGACCAGCGATTTCAAAAAATTGCCAATCGGTCTTAGGTAGCTCGTCAATTTTATAGCGCGTTTTTAGCAGTTCAGGATAAGCCTTCAATAGATATTCTGCGGTATAACCCGCCACATCATCGAAGTCAAAGGCGGTATCACGAATACCACCAGTAGCGGCTAAGCGATAGCCTGAATTAGCATTTTCAACTTTTGGCCAGAGCATACCAGGCGTGTCATAGAGCATAATGCCACCGTCTAGTTTGATGAGCTGCTGAGACTTGGTGACGGCAGGCTCATTACCTGTTTTGGCAACGGCACGCCCTGCTAGGGTATTGATAAGGGTGGATTTGCCAACGTTGGGAATACCCAATATCATTGCTTTAATTTGGCGACCTGACTCGGCTTTATTTGGCATAAGGCGCTTGCATAGCTCAACAATACGATGGACGTGATCGGCTTTATTATCATCAAAGGCGAGCGCTTTGACACCGTTTTCTTGCTCAAAATAATCCATCCACGCTTGAGTCATCTCAGGATCAGCCAAATCGGCTTTGTTTAAAATCTTGATGACAGGTTTTTCACCACGTAATGAGGCTACCATTGGGTTTTCACTGCTATACGGAATACGCGCGTCAAGCACCTCGATGATGATATCCATCTGTGGCATGACTTCTTTGACTTCGTTACGCGCCTTATTCATATGTCCTGGGAACCACTGAATATTTGCTTTCTTATCCATCTGCTTTTACTGCCTTTTTAATAAATAATTTGCTAGTCATAGACAATGCGTCCAGAGTAGCTGTGGTGCCCAGTTTACTACAGAACCCAAGCTGTCACGTTATAATTTCTCCATGAAGTCTGCTTATGGCTTGTCACTTGTTCTGTTGTTCAATATCGTCCATTATTTCACTCTCTTTTTCATGCTCAGGTGGCAGTGGCGCAAGATAACCAATCAATAATATCAAGCTACCTGCTACTAAGAAGGAGATGACGCGCAAAATAGCGCCTGTCTGTGATAAGTCGACTAGCACCAGTTTGAGTACTACTACACCGAGTAAGCCAATACCCATAAACCACCAAAAGCGCTTACCGTTTCGGCTCGACATAAAGGTGGCGACAAGGGCGGTCAGCGTCCATAGTATCGTCAAACTGGTTTGTACTTTATCATCACTCCAAGCGCCATCATTCCACAGCGGCGTGCCATTAAAGGCGTGCAGCGTACGTATTAGCATACTTGAGAGTACCCAAAAACCAATGATACCAATCACTCTAAGCAGGAGATTTTTAAAAATAGTTTTGTGTTGATGAGCGTGCGCAGTACTTTGTAAAGCGCTATTATTTTGCGATAAAGCATATACTTTTAGACCATAAGCCATTGCCAGTAGCACTGCGATATCATACAGGTTTAGCACAGGAATATAAGGTAAGTCCCAGACGATACCATCGTGATACCAGTTAGTAATAACGACCCAGATGAGCAATAGTGGTACGAATAGAGCGCTACATCCCGCTAAGGCTTTATGCCAATCAAACCAAGGCAGCATGCCTGCCAAGTGACGCTCAGCAAATTGCATCAATACAATCAAGCACAGACTAATGATAGCGACGGTCACCACCCCATCTGCGTCCGACCAACTATAATAGACGGCTGCCGCTAATAGTAAGATACCAGTCGCCAGCCAGCCGGCGTATTGATATGCAGCGCTATTTTTAGTATTTGTCTCATTACTAACATTATCAACATCAGCAATAGTACTAGCATCAGCATCTTTATTGATGACAAGCTTGCTATACCACGTTTTTAGCCATAGCTGAGCGATAATTAGCCAGCCGAGCAAAAGGACGGTAAAAACTGCCCAGTTTATAGCGCTCCATTGATGGTCAAACTCGAACTTTTGCGGTAATTGCAGTACCAGCGCTAGATAAAATAAGCTCAGTAAGGCGTGGCTAAAATAGCGAACCTCCGCCCAAGTGCGATAACGATTGATTAGCCAATAAATACTCAAACTAAGCAAAGTCGCTAGTGCTATTAAAGTCGTTGTTGCTAATTGCCAATGCTCAAACCACTTGTTAAAGTCGTTGATTAAAACGTAAAGTGACCAAACGATAGCTATAGCAGTTAAAAAGCTTATAAAGGCAGGACTGCGCCATACCACATTGAAGGCAGTGGTTTGACGGTTGATACTCATAAGCCACTGCCGAGCGGCTTGAGGGCTGATACCTAGAGCACTTGCGTATTTGGTTACCTCACTATTGATGTCATCTAGATTATTATTATCAATAGTATTGGTGGTATGAAGAATATTGGCATCTGCTTGCGAGTTGGCATTGAACAAGACATTAGGCGAATTGCTGGCTCGCAAAATAAACACCACACTAAGGCTGGCGATAGCGGAGAGTGACATAGCTAAAGTGGTCGCATCGCCAAAAAAGGCGTATAAGAATAACAATCCGACACTGGCTATCTGTAATAATAGACCAAAGATCACGAGCCACGCGCGCAGCGAGCGCCGTCCAAACCAAACCAGCGCTACGCCCTGAATCGACCAGCCAACTGCAATCCACTCAGCATCAAAAGCTAAGGGTATAACTAAGGCCAAAAAGCCAAACCCTAACGCCAGCATTCCCTCAGTAATGAGCGCATAGCGCTGACTGCGACGAATGAGCGACCAGCCCAAGCCCAAATAAATAATCCCTAGAATGGCACTAGTCATGGTTAGCGCATGCTCAATATCGTGCAATAGAGCAGCAAATAGTCCAAAGGCTAATACGGGTACTGAAAACAACAATCCTACATCTATTGGGTAGAGATAGAGGTTATTGCTATGGCTATGCACAGGTTTTGAATTGGTGTTGAAGGCAGTTGCAGCCGTTATAGAATTAGCGGCTTCATAATTAACGTTATAGATAATAATCTGCTGAGTATAGCGTATCGCTATAAATAGATAGAGTGCCAGATGCATTGCAACCAATAGCACCAGTGACCAACGCTGCGCATCAATCTCGCTACTTACACTGGCAAAACCACCGAAGTAATAAGCCAGACCAAAAGTCACGGCAACGCCCAAGATATTCAACACTTTCCAAGTACGGTAATGAGCGATGATGGCGACGGCGACGTTTAACAGCAGATAATAGCTAAATAATGCCGTCAAGCTACCTGTATCAGTTGCCGTCAATAGAGGCGCAAAAAAACCACCGCCCAAGGCTAACAGCGCTAAAGGAAAAGCGTTTTGACGGATGGCTAAGCCGATAGTGAGCGCCGATATCAGCCCTAAAGCAATAAAGCTAGGTACGCTGGCAAGTACCTCATAGACATCGTAAGCAAAAAAGGTCGTCAGGTAAGCGATGGCCAAGCCTGCTCCTTGCAAAGTGATACCGTAGGCAAAGCGCTTGATCGCTAATTTCAGACCCAAACCTGCCAGCGCTAATCCTGTGACACCGATAGCGATAAGTTTGGACTCTATAGAAATCTCGACATAATCGCTGACTAAGCGTAGCAATAAAACCACACCGATAAGTAATACTAAAACGCCAACACGCACGACTAAGTTACCCCCTAAGAACCAGTTTTTCAGCGAGTTAAATAGGGAGGTGACGATAGGGAGCGAGTGCTCATCTGGCTCCATGATTGGCGTAGCAGAGGCTAGTTGACTTGGTACTGGCTTTTGATCAGCGAGTGATGTTTTTATATCAGTAGTATTATCTACGAAGTGCTCACTTAGCACAGGGTTGGTCTGCTCGTCAGCACTAATCCTAGTCGGCAGTGGCGGTGGTAATATTGGTTGTGGCGCTGCTGTGCTGGATGAGGTCAATGGGGTGGTATGATTAGCAATGGAATCTGGGGACTTTAAAGCTTTAGCATTATCTTTGTGCTGTTGCAGCTCAATTTGTAGCTTCGTTATATCACCGCGTAGTTGCTTAAGCTGTGCATTTAGCTTTTTATAAAAGACACTAGCGATGATCAGCAAAATAATAATCGAAAACCAATCCATTGTAGACCTCAATATGTTCTTAATACTTATTATCAAGTATTCTATCTTACAATGCGGTGACGATGTTATTTAAGAAAGACGTAAGTCCAGCTACGCTTAGCACATAAAAAAGCAGAATATAATTAATATACTCTGCTTAGTTTTTGTAGGGTGTGCCCAGCGCACCAGTGCGATAATATAAAAAATAATTAGTGCGATAGAGTGCACCCTACGCCTTTAAGACAGGATGAAAAAGATAGAACAAACTAGCCCAAGTTAGCTTTCATAAAGTCCATCATTTTATCCCAGCTTTGCTTGGCAGCGGCCTCGTTGTAACCTAAATCGGCATCATTATCTGCCGCGCGTTTATCGGCTTGTGGATTGGTAAAGCCATGCTTAGCATCGTCATAGACATCGACGGTATAATCGACACCTGCTGCCTCCATCTCTTTTTTGAAGCCCTCTACTGCATCCATCGTTACCATAGAATCAGCACCACCATGCGCAACTAATACTTTGGCGGCAAAGTTTTTATCCGCAGGCTGCTTTGGTGATAAGTTACCATGGAAAGTCGCGACAGCTTTGAGAGGCATACCCTCGCGCGCCATATCTAACACGACTTTACCACCGAAACAAAAGCCAATCGCGCCAACATTATCACCATTGACACCCATCTGATCGCTAAAGTCATTTAAGATCAGCTGACAACGTGCCATCAGCATATCTTGGTCAGCGAGCACTTGCTCCATCCACATATTCGCCATTGCCGCGTCGGTGGTGAGTTTACCTTCGCCAAACACATCCATAGCGACAGCCGCATAGCCCGCTTTTGCTAAGCGCTCAGTGACTGATTTTGGATGCTCGACCACGCCCCACCATTCTGGCGCTACTAAAATACCCGTGACTGGATTGTCATTGCTGGCGCTCTCAGGTAGTGCGACATAGCTGATTAGCTGTACGCCATTTTCAGTGGTACTGATTAATTCAAAAGTCTTGATAGACATATTATTATCCTTTTTTTAGTGCAGTTTTTAGTAAGGTATTAACAGATGATTCTATATATTAATACCTTACCTTTTATTCAACCGTTCTACCTTAACGCCCAAATCACGTAAAAACAGCTATAATACTGTAACGCTCGTTATCAAAATGGTTGCTACTTATCCCATTGTTTCCTACAAGCCACCTATTAAAAGCTGATCCTATGAATTTAAATTTTTTATCATCCGCCAGCAAGCCAAAAGCTAGCTCATCGTCTGCACCTGAAAAACCTAAAGTAGAGATTTCAGGTCCCAAAAGTACTGAGTTAGAAAGTACTGAGTTAGTCAGTACAGAACCAAAAAGCACAGAGCTGCGTCTACAATTTTGGACGCGCTTTGCACTCAATGAGCTAAATCATAGCGAGTGGGAGGCTCTATGTGATGGCTGCGGTAGTTGCTGTCTGATTAAATACGTTGATGAGGATGAAGAAGGCAATGTCGATGAGGCTTTAGTTGAGTATACCGATGTCGCCTGTCAGCTGATGAACTGCGAGACGGGATACTGTCAGCATTACGCCACGCGCCAAGAGTATGTACCTGACTGCATTCAGCTTACTATCGGCAAGCTGCCCTCTATGATGTGGCTGCCTGCACACTGTGCCTATAAGCGCTTATATAAAGGTCAATCCTTGCCAGCGTGGCATCTATTATTGACTGGAGATGCGGTAGCGACTCAGCAGCAAATGCGCGCGGCAAATGTTGGTATCGCTGGGCGCTGTGTCTCTGAGGTCGGTATGAGTGATGAAGAGATGGAGCCGCGAGTGGTGAATTGGGTGACGCCTTGAAAGCTAAGGTTAGAGTATGAGCAAAAGCTATTTGATAAACCAGCTGCTAAAACTGTGGAAACTATGACTATAGATTGGCAAAAAATAGAGGCACTAGCGGATAAATTATACAAAGATGAGCCATTGCCCGATTGCTATTTTAATATTTTAACCGAGTCAGGGATAAATGCAGCGCCTTGGTTTTATGCGCAAAATTTTGACGTCTCTATTAAAGAGGCGCAGCGCCGATTATTATTGCAAGGGATTAGCTCGCCACTGATCAAAGCAATTGCAGAGCACTTAGGAGAGTCGGTGGCAGCAATTTATTATGATAATAACGATCCCAATGAGTATGCTATTAAGGTGACTACATTAACTACAATCAAAGCCGTATCGCCAAAATACATTTATCATTTTAAGCAAGATGCATTCAAACAATATTCGATAGCTATTTATATTCAAACTAGTAGGTAAAAATTCAGGGGCAAATCTTTATATTGAAATAAAAATTGAAACCTGAGATCAAAATCGTATCATTACGCTTTAATCACACATTCTATTCAACAGTCATCTTAGCCTGCGCAAGAGCCTTATCCTCAGCTTCAACTTGCGTATCAGCCAGTGGCGGAATTGGAATACCTTGGCGAATCTGCCTAGAAAACTCAGCGCTGTTATTACTGACGTCTAAATTAGCGCTATTATCAAAGCCGCGCACTTTTGGATTGATATGCGCACGCTCATACCATTGCTCCATCGACCACGGCTCAGTGCTTTCTTGGTTATCATTTTGCTCAGAATTAGCGTCAGTGCCAGCATCATTAGAACTAATATCAGCATCTAGCATGCCGATATCGTACAGATAATTGGGCAGCCAGCCCGACACCCAAATACGATAATCCCAAGGCAGGCGCTCACCGCTGACGATCCGCGCCATATAAAAAATAATATTAGTACAGTTACTGGTAAAAGTATTATACCAAGACGGCTGTGCCTTTAAGCCATCGACCGCGATAAGATAAGACTCAAATAGCGACTGAACCTCGCTTTGCTGCAAGTGACTAACAGGGAATAGATACACTTGCTCGCCGCGCGCATTAGTACGAGTATAAATAATATCACGCTCCTCGCTAGCAATCAGGCTCAGCTCAAAGCGGCGAAAAAACCCAGCTAATGCCGAAAATGTCTCATCGTCCTCTTTGCGAATCTCAAAGGAGAAAGCGAGCGGCCGATCATCTTCAAAGCGAAAACTAACTAAGGTGTGCGCAATCAATGGCCCCATCCAATACGAATTAAATATATCGACGCCTGACAGCTTGGACATATCGACCGTACGAGTCTCCCAGCGCGCATCGGAGGTAATCTCGCCATCACCGCGCGGCGCATGCCAGTCGAAGTTACGCACGTTAGTAAAGGTTATCAAGTTAGGATTATTAGCGTCGCGAGTATAGCTGACTACTTCACTGACATCAGGCTGCCAGTTGCGCTCCTGTTTGGCTTCAATAGAGAAAAACCAGCCAAGACCGAGCAGCCAAACGCTGGTATAGCCTGCCAGTAAGACCCTTGAGTATCGGCGTCGATTGTGGGTAGTAAGCGCGGGTTTATTCATCAGCTTATAAGCTAGCTTATCAGTTAGCTTTGGTAGATAGCGCGAAGTAATTAATGCCGCTAATAAACCTACTACTATGACTGCTGCCAGCCAAGTGATGGCTGATAGAGCGCCAAACTGATACCAAATAGCCAGCAACAGCCAGATTGCCGAGAGTATCAAGGTAATCAAAATAAGCAAACGTATGAGTAATCGCCACCAGCTAAGCGGCTTATGCTTAGTAGGCTCAATGCTTGGTGGTCGGTTTAGAGCCTGTTTGTTTGCAGTACGCTTTGATAACCATGATTTAAGAGAGGAGCTGAGCGACATAGGATTGCGTTACTTAAGTAGTTGTTGAAGTAAGTGGTGAAATCAATGTTAAGATGTATATTAAAATGAATAATGAAATCAATGTTTTGACCATAGCAAAATTTATATCACACTGACAATACAATTTGCATAAATTTATCGTTGAATGTGATAAAGGCTTGCGATAAAGTGAAACTAATTTGCTACCCGTTTGATGTTAGCTATTTTATCCCCATCTAACGGTTTATACTTTATCTATATCTACCAACCAAAGAGGTTAACTCACGTTACCATGTCTGAAGACACTCCCAGCCCGAGTAGCTGGTCGATGCGCGGCTTAAAACGCTGGCTATCGACCGCCCCCGAAACCCGTGATGAGCTAATCAATCTGGTGCAGGAATCGCGCCGGTTTTTAGAGCCTGATACGGTTGATATGCTCGAGGGCGTATTGGACTTGCCCGCCACCCAAGTGCGGGAGATCATGACCCCGCGCCCACAAGTTATCAGCCTGCACGAAAGTACTAGTCTGGCTGAGGTCATGGATATCATCTTAGAGACCACGCACTCACGCTATCCTGTATTTGACAGCCAAGATGACGATGCAGTGATCGGTATTTTACTGGCAAAAGACTTGATTCCGCTGCTCGTCTATATGGTGCGCGATCAAGACGAAAAAATCGATAGCAAACGTCTTAAAGACTTAGTGCGCCAGCCATTGTATATCAGTGAAAATGCACGTTCCGATACCCTTTTACGCTCACTGCAACGCACCCAAGTGCATATGGCAATCGTCGTTGACGAGTTCGGTAACTTTGCAGGTGTGGTGACGATGGAGGATTTATTAGAAGAAATCGTCGGTGATATCGTCGATGAGCATGATGACTTTGATGAAGACAGCGATATCAATAATATTGTCATCCATCCTGAAAAGCCTAATACTTGGTGCGTGCAAGCCTCGACGGTGATTGAAGACTGTAACGATGAGCTAGGCAGCCATTTTGATGATACCGATGTCGATACGATGGGCGGTTTAGTCATGCAGGCGCTCGGTTATGTCAGTGACTTAGAGGGCGAGAGCGTCGAGATAGATGACTGGAAAATCACTATTACTGATGTAGAAGGGCGCTCTATTAACGATCTTGAGCTGACCAATATAAAAGCGGATAATCAGGTATTGATTGGTAGTCATTAATTTTATTGATAAATTAGTCTTAGACATAAATAAAAAAACACGGCTACGGCCGTGTTTTTTATGGTTAGCAGTCTAACCTAACTACGCAAATTTACCCCTTTATTGGCGCAGGCTGGTATCATAGTCGCATTTAATTTGAGCGGATGCGTAAACAGCCTCTTTACATTAAAAACACTAAAAATTTGTCGTTCGGTTCTAAGTTTAAGGTTTTAGGTAATAACTATGCGTCTGTCTACTGATGATTTGCAAAAGCGTCTCAATGCGAACAAGTCGAAAAAAAGACCGTTAGGTCTGCTGATTGTGCTGGCTGGGCTTGCAGGGGCGTCATTTACTTTAGCGCTAGCGCCTTATGGGTTCTGGCCATTGGCTTTGATATCGCCTGCGATTTTATATGCGCTGTTATTGCCCGAGATGAGCGGCAAGCGCGCTTTTATTATTGGTGAAGCTTATGGTACAGGGCTGTGGTGCGTTGGCGCTTTTTGGCTTTATACCTCTATTCATGATTACGGCGATACGCCAGCGTGGCTTGCGCTGATTTTGATCGCCATCATGGGTCTGATTATGGGGCTGTTTCATGGCTTTATGGCGCTATTATTCAATCGGGTAGTTGGCAAGCAGCCTTTCGCTTTTGCCGCGCTTTGGGTATTTCAAGAGTGGCTTAAGACATGGCTGTTCACAGGATTTCCTTGGTTGTTTATTGGTTATGCCTTTACTGAGCAGTATTGGCTATCGTCACTTGCGCCTGTGGCGGGTATATTTGCCGTGACTTTTGTGGCGGTATTACTCGCAGCTAGTGTGGTTGAGCAGATGCGCAATCGTGGCGGCTATCTATTGGCCTCATTTGCCCTGCTAGTCGTTAGCACCTCGCTGTGGCTGGCTGATCCGCAGTGGACGAAGCCCAAGGGTACGCCAGATCTTTCGGTATCGCTCATCCAAGGCAATATCCCGCAAGACTTAAAATGGCTCACTGAGTTCCAAGTGGAGACGCTCAAGATATATGCAACCCTCACTCGTAGCGAGTGGGGCCGTGACATTGTGCTATGGCCTGAGTCATCCATTCCGATGTTTCAGACGGAGGCAGTCGGCTTTATCGGTGAAATGGTCGAGATAGCCAAGGAGACGGATACCACTTGGGTCACGGGTATTCCCTATAAGGATGAGGCAGCGTTCGATCCGAGCACTGATAAATACGCACCCTTCTATAATAGCGTCATAGCGCTCGGTGCACAGGCAGAGGGTCTGTATAAAAAGCAGCGCTTGGTGCCGTATGGGGAGTATATTCCTTTTCAAGGCACGCTAGATCTATTGCCTGGTCTGGCAGGTAGTCAAGAGATGCTCAGCTATAGCCGTGGTGATGATCAACAGTCGCCATTGCGCGTGCGCGGTCATAATCTAGGCTCAGCGATTTGTTATGAAGTGGCGTATCCCGATACCACGCGCAAAAACGCCATCGATACCGACTTTTTATTAACGATATCGAATGATGCTTGGTTTGGCACTTCGGCAGGTCCTCTGCAACATCTGCAAATGGTACAGATGCGTGCGCTTGAGAACGGACGCTGGTTCATGCGTGCGACCAATACTGGGGTAACGGCAATCATTGATCATAGAGGTCAGATCGTTAAGCGTGCGCCGCAGTTTGAGCGTACGGTATTGCGCGGTACTATTCAGGCGCGAGTCGGCCATACGCCGTATACGACTTTTGGTAATGCGCCTATTTTGATCTTTATCAGCTTACTGCTATTGCTCAGTTATTTGGGCAAAAACAGTATTGCAAGAGCGCGGTTGGGTAAGTAGCTATTGAATAAGCTCGTAAACCATTGTGGCTAACATAATAATTCCTTTAAATAGGTGAGGGATTTAACAAATCGCTATAAATTGCGATATAATAGCTCAATATTTAAAATATTCTTTGTTGTAAGGGTGATAGGCTATGTCAGAACATGTTGTCAATAACAGTCCAAAAAAAGAGTTTTTACTTGCCTTAGTTGGCGTCGGCTTATTTTTAGGCATCGTGTTGCTTATTGGCATTTCAGCCTTTTTGCGTCCAGCAGGCGAGCATATCAGTGCTGAGCCTACGGCTGAGTCGATAGCCGCTGATGAAGCTGCGGTTATCGCGGCTGAGCCAGCTGCTGCGCCAGCGGCCGCAGCTGTAGAGGCTGATCCAGTAGAGTCGGATATAGGAGCAGGGGAGCCTGCCGCAGAAGATATGGTAGGTGCTGCTACGGTAACGCCTGACCCTAGTACGGGTGATGCAGTAGTAGCGACGGGTGCTGCTAGCGCCACTGCCGATGGCACGGTAAATCAAGCTGCTGTGCAAGAGACTGAATTGGTCGGGCCATCGGATCAGGTTGAGGGTACGGTCAATCCACCAGTAGCTGCACAATAAGTTATTGGTTCGGTTGTTCAATAAACTCTAATAAGTCTCGATAAGAAAAAACTCGCTCTCTATAATGGAGGGCGAGTTTTTTTGATTAATAGTTAATAGTGGGAAGGATTTTCGCGTAGGCTGGTGCTTTTAGCCCAGTATTATATTAGTGCAAGAGAAAGTTTATAATTTTCTAACAGTGAAGCTTTTTAACGTTTATCAGGTGTAGGGTACGTTTTACGCACTGATAATGAAGCTATTGCTAACCATCGGTGCGTGGAACGCACCCTACAAAAACTCATAATTATGAATTCTTTAGAACCTACGTAGGGTGCTTTTTAAGCACCATTATCGTCACTCTAAACCTTCTATAAAATCTGCTGAAAACTCAATGACACTCTCGTCCCAATCTACTGAATAAAAACCACTTTGTACATAACGACGAAAGCTAGAATAATTCCAATCAGCTGCTCTTTCAGCCAGCCCCTGTTTTACGGGATTGTAATGTATATAGTCGATGTGCTTTATAAAGTCTTCTTCGCTGTTTATTTGGTGTTCATGAAAACGACGCTGCCATAGGCCTTATTGTGTAAGATTCTCATATTGAGCGTCGGATATTTTGGAGTAATAATTATTAATTTTGATAATCTTAAGGGTGCATGAAATGCACTCTACAAAATCTAACCCTCTAACCACTCACTATCCGCAATACGCTTTAATAAAAACTCAACCCGACTCGCATCATCGCCTTTACCTTTATAGCCATAAGCTTTGTCCACCGCTTTATCGAGGGCGGTATGCGCTGCCGTAAGCTTGGGATAAGAATAGCGAGCTACTACACAAATGACAAATGATTGTTCAGCTTTTATATAATTTATCACTGCTAACAGCCTCTGGCTTGGAATATGGGTAGTGCGCTCCATATAGAATAGCAACCTGACCATTTATATATCCAAACCAATAAAAAAGAGATCTTATGACCAGCCAAAATATTCCTTCCAAAGCCGATATCCAACAGCGCATTGCTGACTTACGCGCGCAACTCGCTAAGCAAGATTTGACCGCCATTATCGTGCCATCAGCCGATCCGCATTTGTCCGAGTATCTGCCAGAGTATTGGCAAACCCGCGAATGGCTATCAGGGTTTACGGGTTCAGCAGGCACGCTAGTTGTGAGCGCTGACTTTGCAGGACTTTGGGCGGATAGCCGCTATTGGGTACATGCGGCGGATGAGCTAGCAGAGACAGGTATTGAGCTGCAAAAGCTCGGTGCTGCTAATCAGCTCAATCATATTGACTGGCTCGCTGAGCATTTAAGCGAGGGCGATAGCGTCGCTGTCGATGGCAATGTGTTGTCTATTAGCGAACAAGATAAATTGCTCGATGCTTTTGAGGCCAATGATATAACCTTGATTACCGATCGAGATATTATCTCTCAGATTTGGGCGGAGCGTCCAGCATTACCGAACGCCAAGCTATATCAGCATGATGCGCAATTCTTGGCTCAATCAGCGGCCTCAAAGCTTGCCGCAGTACGTGCTGGCATGACGGAGTCAGGTGCGAGTCATCATTTATTATCGAGCTTAGATGATATCGCTTGGCTGACTAATTTGCGTGGTGCTGATGTCGATTACAATCCTGTGTTTTTGGCGCATATGCTGATTGATGCCGATACTGCTATTTTGTTTATTGATAATAATAAAGTCAGCAGTGAAATTGCGCAAAGCTTAGCAGATAGCGGTATTGATTTAGCAGATTATGAGGCGATACAAGGTGCTTTAGGTCAATTAACCCCTGATGATTTATTGCTATTGGATCCCAGTAAAGTTGCCGTTGGTACTTTGTCTGAGATAGTCGATAATGTCGGTTTTATTGAGCAAATAGCACCGAGCACGATGCTCAAATCTGTCAAGTCAGATGCTGATATTGAGCATGTTCGCGAAGCCATGCGTCAAGATGGCGCGGCATTATGCCAGTTCTTCGCAGAGTTTGAACAGCGCTTAGACAAAGGCGAGCGCCTCAGCGAGCTGGACGTCGATAGTATGTTGATAGCCGTGCGTAGTCAGCAGCCAAACTATGTCTCGCCAAGCTTTCCGACCATTGCAGGCTTTAATGAAAACGGGGCATTGCCGCATTATCGGGCGACACCGCAAAAGTTTAGCTATCTAGACGTCGAGAAAGGCGCGGGCGGACTATTACTGATAGATTCAGGCGCGCAATATCAAAACGGTACGACGGATATCACTCGCGTCGTCGGTATTGGGCAAGTCACTAGCGAGCATAAGCGCGACTTTACTACCGTGCTCCGCGCGCATATTGCCTTGGCCAATGCTTATTTCCCTGAGGGTATCTCATCGCCTGCTATCGATGCGATCTGCCGTGCGCCGTTATGGCAAGCGCAGATGGATTATGGACATGGCACAGGTCATGGTGTTGGTTATTTTTTAAATGTACACGAAGGCCCACAAGGTATCTCTTATAACGCGCCTAATACTAAAGAGCGCGCCATGAGAGCCAATATGATTACCAGTAATGAGCCAGGTCTATATCGCGAAGGCAAATGGGGTATTCGTATTGAGAATTTAGTCGTTAGCCGAGCGGTCGCTAATCCGATTGAGACTGAGTTTGGTGAGTTTTTATACTTTGAAACAGTAACCTATTGTCCGATTGATACGCGCCTGATTGATAAGTCACTGCTTAACCAAGTCGAGATTGACTGGCTTAACAATTATCATAGCCAAGTCTATACTGAGCTAAAGAGCCGAGTATCAGGCGCAGCGTTGGAGTGGTTAACTGAGCGTACCCAAGCGATATAAAAGCAGTTTGTTTTAAAGGGCAATTTTCAAAGCCAATAGAAAAGCGCTCAGTAAGTAATTACTGAGCGCTTTTCTATAACACGAGGAAAAGATGCTGGGCTAAAAGCACCAGCCTACGGCATAGCCCAAATTATTAATAGAAATTACTTTTTGTAATAACCTATAAGATATATATAAACTTTGAGTTAGCAAAAATGTAGTTAATGTCGCGTAGGCTGTGGCTTTAGCCCAGCAAAAGACTTTTAAAGTAAGAATACCTAATAACAAAAAATAGGTTTTAACTTTAGTTAAGAGTAGCTTTTTTATTCTAAACAATCCCTATTTTGACTAGAACAATATTTAAAATTTTACTCTTTATCCGCCAATTGACGACTGATCTCAGCACGTAGCCAAGATTTTAAGTTTTCAGACATCTGTAGCATCTGCTCGGTAAGATAATCATCGATCTGACCTTCAAGCTCGCTGAATAATGCCTCATGCTCAACGTTTAGCTTAGTGTTCTTTAGCTTCAGATCAATAGCTGACTCTATATTTAGATTGTCCGTAACCGCTTTTACGGGAGTAGTAAGAGTAGTGGCTTTTTTGTTCGGTGTACCTTTGCTATTTGGCTGCTTAGAGTCTTCGTTTTTGATATCAGTATTTTCTACAGCATTTTCTGTATAGGCTAATGCTTCTATTTGTTGCCGTTCAGCTTGCTGCTGCTTTTCTTTGGCTTCATTCTCAAGCGCTTCAAGCTGTCTTTGCTCTTCTAATTTTTGTTGTTCGGCCGCTTGCTCGTCAGCTTGTCTTTGCGCCGCTGCTTGTTGTAGATCATAGACACAATATAAGTCATCGAGGTGCGCATCGAGATCATGAGTGGTAAAGACAAATTTTTCAAACGGAATCTCAGTTTGCAGTAAATCAGTAATATCGGTCAGCTCTTGTACGATCGCTGCCCGTACTGGCTTGGGCGCGCCCGTCCAGTGCTGATAAAATTGATGGGAAAACGAATAGCTTGACATAGTGGCTTCCAGAATGAAAAATACCCCTTATCATACCCAAGGTCGATAAGAGGCTGCAAGGGTGCAAACGTAGCAAAATTAATATAAACCTTATTCTACTAGGATAGCATCGGGTGAAATATAAAAGCTAAGCCTGCCAACGGGCGAATACTAAGGAGCCATTGGTACCACCAAAGCCAAAGCTATTCGACACTGCATAATTTAAATCATCAACTTTGCGTGATTGATTGGCGACATAATCAAGATTACAGTTATCCTCAAGATTATCCAGATTGATCGTCGGCGGTACTTGCTGATGTTGCAATGCTAGCACTGTAAATATCGCCTCGATGCCACCTGCCGCGCCCAGCAAATGACCGGTCATAGACTTCGTTGAGCTGACTAATATACTGTCTTTTACCGCAGAAAATACCGTCTCGATCGCAATTGACTCAGCCACGTCGCCCGCTGGCGTACTCGTACCATGAGCGTTGACATAACCGACTTGCGAGGCATCAATCCCTGCGTCATTAACTGCGTTTTGCATAGCTCGCGCTGCACCGCGACCGTCTTCAGGCGGCGAGGTGATATGACTGGCATCATCGCTCATGCCAAAGCCCACCATCTCAGCCAATATAGTTGCGCCGCGAGCTTTAGCATGAGCTAAGCTCTCAAGAACCATCATGCCTGAACCATCTCCAAGCACAAAGCCATCGCGATCTTTGTCGAACGGACGCGAGGCACGAGTGGGCTCGTCATTACGTGTCGATAGGGCGTGCATCGCGGCAAAGCCTGACATACCAAGCGGGCTTGAGCCTTTCTCACTGCCGCCTGCTACCATCACATCGGCATCACCATAAGCGATAAGCCGTGCGGCTAAGCCGATAGCATGGGTCGCAGTGGTGCAAGCAGTCGCAGTCGCCAAGTTAGGGCCTTGCAAGTTGTGCTTTATCGCCACTAGCCCAGCTGCCATATTCACAATAGAACCTGGAATAATAAAGGGTGAGACTTTGCGAGGGCCTTTACTATTGAGCATCGCAGAGCTGTCTTCTATAGTCTGAATACCACCAATACCTGAGCCTAAGATTACCCCAAAACGTTCTGGATCGACATTTTGTACAGGTGCTTCATCTGCACTAACCTCACTGATAAACCCTGCATCTTTTAGCGCCATAGAGGTCGCTGCTATACCATACTGCATAAACTTATCATAGCGTCGCGCGTCTTTGACATTCATATACTGCTTGGCGTCAAAATCTTTAATTGTACCCGCAATTTGAGTACGGTAATCTGTGGCGTCAAAATGCTCAATCGTTGAGATACCGCTTTCACCAGCCAGCAACCGCGTCCAAGTGCTCTCTACATCCAAGCCTAGTGGAGTGATCGCGCCCATCCCAGTGACGACTACGCGCGTCTCATCAGAGCGCTCAAAATGTGGCGATTTACGATGTTTTTGTGATGATGAGTTTGAATGACTGTGTTGACTCATATAATAAATCCTTAATGATTCAAAAGGGTTCTGCCATTTATACTATTGATGATTGCATGGCTGCTACAACTTATCTACTAACGCTTTACTATTTATAGCGCTATCTCGGTATTTTAGCAACCATTATAGGCTAGATAAGTTTACGCTTGTAAACTTAAAGCCCTTTATATAAAAGACGTTAGGATAACAGGCCAATGGAATACAAGCTAAGCAAAACAAACTTGTCCTAGCACCACACTTTTATTCGCGCCTGTGACCGCAGGCAGGTTGCCCGTTTCGCCCATTAGCGTTTGCCGTGCCAGCCAAGCAAAAGCGACTGCTTCTACCCACGTCGGCTCAAGACCTAAGCTGGCAGTAGTGGTCACTTTGCAATGTGGCAGATGCGCTTGCAAGCGAGCCATCAGATAGCTATTTAATGCGCCACCACCGCAGACATACACTTCAGCTGTTTCATTTTCTATAGCAGTATCTTCAGACTTGGTGAATTGTCTAATTTGATTGCTAGCCGTTACCGCTGTCAGCTCCGTCAGTGTCGCCTGTACGTCCGCTGATGAATAGCGAGTATCGGAGGAGTGTGTGTCAAATGTTTGCAGCTCCTCTTGCAGCCAAGCCAAATTGAAGTCTTCACGACCTGTACTTTTTGGGTAGTCTTTAGCAAAGAACGCATGACTCAACAGCTGATTCAATAGTGGTGCGATGACGCGGCCTGATTGCGCCCATGCGCCTGCGGTATCGTAATGCTTACCGGTATGTAGCAGCGTCCAAGCATCTAGCAATAAATTAGCAGGGCCAGTATCGTAGCCAACCACTTGCTGCTCAGTTCGTCCATCTGCATTAATATTAGTCGCTGGCAAGACAGCAATATTAGCGATACCGCCTAAATTGAGCATAATCCGAGTAGTGTTAGCATCAGTAAATAACGCTTGATGGAAGGCAGGTACTAACGGCGCACCTTGACCACCAACGGCCATATCGCGACGGCGAAAGTCACTGACCACGCTGATACCTGTGCGTTCAGCGATCATATTGGCATCGAGTAATTGTAGAGTATATCCCATGTGCGGACGATGGCGTACGGTCTGTCCATGACAGCCAATAGCTAATACATTCTCTGCATCGATATCGGCTTGCTGCAATAATTTATTAACCACCTCGCTGGCAAACTCACCATAAACCCGACTTGCCCAACCGAACCAGTCCAATTCGCTCTTTGGTTCGCTAGATGGTTCATTGCTTTGAGGTTTTAGATGCTTTATTCCATTAGGCTGACATAGTGCCAATAGCACCTCACGCAGACGCAGTGGGAAGTCTTGGCTATAAGTTGCTAATAATGTCATAGGCGCTGAGGTGTTGTTTTCATCATTATTAAACCGACACAACACCGCATCCATACCATCGAGGCTGGTACCCGACATCATGCCGACATACAGACCATCGTCGAAGTTTTCGAATAGGGTTTGTTCTAAAGCATCGGTAAGGGTGGCATAATTTAGATTATCGTCATCTGACAAAGTATCTTGTTGAGCGTTATTAATAACTGGTGCAGGCTTACTCATGGCAATTTATCCTAAAAAACGCTAATATATCTGCCAAATTCTACCATTTTTTGCACCGCCTCAAAGGTTTAAACCTTGATTACGACTTAAACATTTAAAAAGACAATAAAGAGAGCACCATGACTGAATCATCATATACTGTAGAAGAACAGCTGGCCCTTATCCAACGCGGTACTCAAGAGATTTTATCTACTGAGGATTTAGTGGCGAAGTTAAAGCAAAACCGTCCGCTACGTATCAAGGCAGGCTTTGATCCTACTGCGCCTGATCTACATTTGGGTCATACTGTATTAATCAACAAGCTTAAGCATTTTCAAGATCTGGGTCATGAGATTTATTTCTTAATCGGGGATTATACTGCCAAGATTGGCGACCCTTCGGGCAAAAACAGTACCCGTCCGCCACTGACTGATGAGCAAATTCAGGCCAATGCTCAGACTTATGCAGAGCAAGTTTTTAAGATTTTGGATAAAGAAAAAACCCGTATTGTCTTTAACTCAGAATGGTTTAAGGACATGTCAGCCGCTGATATGATTCAATTATCTAGCCAGCTCACGGTATCACGGATGCTAGAGCGTGATGATTTCTCTAAGCGTTATGCCGCGCAAACCCCAATTGCTATTCATGAGTTTCTCTACCCATTGGTACAAGGTTATGATTCTATTGCGTTGAAAGCCGACGTCGAGCTTGGCGGTACCGATCAGACTTTTAATTTGCTGATGGGT
The DNA here is from genome assembly GCF_030718935.1 of Psychrobacter sp. M13. Taxonomy (NCBI): domain Bacteria; kingdom Pseudomonadati; phylum Pseudomonadota; class Gammaproteobacteria; order Moraxellales; family Moraxellaceae; genus Psychrobacter; species Psychrobacter sp. M13. The sequence goes on along the minus strand of NZ_CP132194.1, from coordinate 2,867,021 downwards.
CGTACTCTGCAAAGTCGCTACGGTCAAGAGCCACAAGTTTGTATCACTGTGCCGATTCTAGAAGGCTTAGACGGTGTCAATAAAATGTCCAAGTCTTTGAATAACTATGTCGGCATTTATGATGCGCCAGGCACGATGTATCAAAAAATTCTGTCTATGCCAGATACACTGATTCGCCGCTACTTTGAGTTCTTAAGCTTTAAGCCAATGGAAGAAGTCGAAGGATTGATGAATGAGATGGAAAAAGGTCGTAATCCACAAGAAATCAAACGCATTCTTGCCGAAGAGTTAATCGAGCGTTTCCACGATGCTGACGCGGCAGCTAATGCGCACAAGTCTGCGGGTAATGTACTAGCAGATGGCGAATTGCCCGTTGATTTACCAGAAGTAACTTTAGATCTAGAAGGTGCGGATGCGCTATTTATTACTCAAATACTGAATCAAGCTGGACTTACTAAGAACAACTCAGCCGCTAAAGACATGGTAAAACGTGGCGCAGTAAAAGTCGATGGTGAAGTGGTTGATGGTGGTTTTAGCTTAACGTCTGGGCAGACCGTAGTTATTCAGGCGGGTAAAAAGGGATTTGCTAAAGTGACGGTGGGTTAAAATATCGTTATCTTTAAATTTATCCGTTTTAAGGACTTATTAATGCTGAATTCACCTACACTATCAAGCAATGGTATCACCCTTGAGTCTTTAACATTCAAGCATGCAGCAGACTTAAGAGAAGCTTGCCAAGATGGTGAGCTGTGGTTAATTACCACGACTTCTGTACCAGAGCCAGATAAGGTGGTTGATTATATTAATATCGCAGAGTCTATGTCTAATCGCAGCGCTTTTGCAGTGATTGACGAGAAGACAGGAAAATCCATAGGCACAACTAGCTATCATGATATTTTACCTTTGGCGAAGCGCTTAGAGATTGGTTACACTTGGTACGCACAGTCTCATTGGCGTACTCATATTAATACCACTTGTAAGCTTATGCTGCTAAGTTATGCGTTTGAAAATTTGCAATACCAAACCGTAGGATGGCGCACCGATATCGAAAATGCACGCTCGCAACAAGCCATTGAACGCTTAGGCGCAAAAAAAGACGGTGTTATTCGTGGCAATCGAGTCCGACGTGATGGCGCTATAGCAGATACGGTAATGTATAGTTTGTTGGCCGATGAATGGCCTGAAGTAAAAGCTATACTGATGAAAAAATTGAACCAAGCTTACTGATAAAGGTAGACGTATAATGACCAAACGAACCATTCCCCAAGGCATCTACCGCCATTATAAAGGCAATCTGTATCAAGTATTGCATACCGCGCAGCACTCTGAAACCGAAGAGGCGCTAGTGGTTTATCGCTGTCTTTATGGTGAGTATAACATTTGGGTACGACCGCTTTCGATGTTTAGCGAGACGATTACCCGTGATGGTCAGCAAATCCCACGATTTGAATTGATTAAAGCTTTGGCGGATTAATTTGACATTATGACCTAACTGTAAATTTTGGTTCTTCTGTAGGGTGCGCCTCGCGCACCGATTAATTATTGTAACTCAGTTGATGGTGCGCAAAGCGCACCCTACGCCAACTTAGCAAGCAAATAAAAAAGCGACTTTTGGAGTCGATTTTTTTATATCTTAAAACTAACTTCCTAAAAATTCTTTTAATACTTGATAAAACTCAATAGGCGCATCCATCGGTACGGCATGTCCTGACTTTGCTAATATCTCTACTTTTGCATTCGGTAGCATATCAGCTAATTTCAATTGCCACTCTGCACTATATAACTGCGAGCGCCCACCAATCAGTAAGGTAGTCGGAATATTGACCGTTGGCAACACATCGCGATAATCGTAGGGCAATTGCACATAAGCATTTAGACAACGCAGTTTATGCTGCCAAGTGCTATGAGTCATTAACGCCACTTTGTGCGGTGCGCGATGGCTCAAAGTCTTTACTAATAGTTGTGAGTGCTGACGACTGACCGATAGCAATGAAAACGCGCGCTCCATAGCTAATAAACCTAATTTTAACTCATAAGGTAAATGACGAAAGCTACTTAGCTGCATATAAGGCTCAGTTTTACTAATTAATGACTCAAACTGAGCAAACAACTCATCTTGTCGTGCTCCAAATACGCCACCTTGCCAGTTAGGCTGATTACGAATAATAGGTGCTTGGTCGATATTTAAGTAACGACTGACTTCATTAGTCCCAAAGCGCTTAAAGTATGCCCACATCACCAGCGCACCCATCGAAATGCCAGCGACAGATATTTTGTTAACGCCTGTTTCTTCAATAATATATTTAATAATCTGCTGAGTATCTGCCGCGTACTGCTCAATAAAGTCAAACTGCGGCAACTGTAGATTATCCGCCAAACCAAACCCACGAAAATGTGGCAAATAAAACTGATACTGATTAATCAGAGGTAAAATAAACGGCAAAAACTGCCGTGCATCCATACCAAAGGCATGTAGCATTAACACAGGTTGACCGCGACCAATCACTGAGATTGGTAACAACGTACCATCAGAGCCAGCAACGCTGATAGTTTGCAAGTGGTAAGGTTTAGGCTTTTTTACAATGTTATTGATCACAACGATTCTTCCGCTATTACCATAGTTTGGCATATTGCGCGTCACTAACGGCAGCGATATCTAGCTTCGTTAGCATATCACGCAGTGCTAACCAACGCGCGTTATCTGGTTTAATAGGAGTAATCAAACGCTTCAATGTGTCATTGATAATGTCATCCATCAAAGCAGACGGTTCCTCACCAGTGTAGCCATAATAAATCTCGCGCGCCTGCTCTGGATTATTAATACATAATTGACCCATCTCAGTGCTGACTTGCACAAACTGCTCTATAGCTGCCTGCTTGTCATTGAAAGTCTTATGTGTTGTCATTAGCTCCAATGCCGAAAAATTAGGATAAGGCGACAAGTTTTGATCGATAAAGGTGTAATCAAGCCCGATATGATTGGCTTCTATACCCTCAAAGTTATAAAAGCATAACCACGCGCCATCAAAGCCGCCATGCGCATCACCTTTTTGCAAATTTTCTAAATGCTGAAAGTCAGTTTCTACAAACTCGACATTATCACGATCTAATTCAAAACCATTTTGCTCGGCATAACGATGCAATATCTCAAAGCCAATTTTATTAGTGACCGAATTAGCCGCTGGCGTAGTAATACGAATAGGCTGATTAGCATGCAGTTTCTCCATACTGCTTTGCTTCATCATCACGCCGCCATCGGTCACGAAAAAACAGCCTAGCGCTTTTAGATCATCAAAATGATGCTCAAACAGATGAATAGGCTCGTTAACATGCAAATCAATATGACCTGCCTGCAACTCGCTAAAGCCATCGTAATGTTCCGTCGGCTCTATCATCTCAATATCCAAACCTGACTTTTTATAAGCGCCCGTATGAATGCCTGCGATAAAAGGCAGGTGATCAGGATTCAAAAACCATTCCAATGTTAAAGTTAGCGGCGTTAAAACAGGTGTATTATTCGTCATAAAATATCCTTATCTTATTATCAAGAGCTTGTTATAGTAAAAGTGTTGATGTCATAACCATAGAAATAGTAAATGACCTTAGCATAAAATAGAATCGTAAAATGCTTTGTTCGTTATCATCTGATAAAAGGATATTGCTTGATGAGTATAAAGACGCTACCTGATCTTGATAACAGCCTTTATCCGCAAGTTTGGGAACAGCAGAGTTTCGAGAGTCCGCAAGCGTTACTGATGGCGTTATTGACTCAGCGCACAACTATAGAGCCGCTAGCCTTTACTAAGCAGTTGCAAAATAATGAGGCTTATCAAGAATGGATCAATACCTCAGTGTTTGGCCGCTATATTCAGCGCAGTTTTGCCGCGATTTATCATCAAAGTGAAGACAGCTTTAATCTGGATATACCCGTACTGTTTCGTCGTGAGCTGATGCGCCATGCGCAGTATTTACCGCCCAGCCAAGTACTGTTTGTAGCAGGTGATATGCCAAAAAAGGCTCGACAAGAAAAGTTACTTACTACGACGCTCAATCCCGCGACGGTAATAGTTGGCGCAAAAAAACTAATGTCTGCACAGACAGTAGTCAATCAAATACGAGTGACCAGTAAGCAAGTATTAGGATTTCCGATACGTCATAATAAGCGCACCAGCGAGCGTACCCGCAATGAAGTATTACTGTTGGGGTTCGATGATTTGCGTTTAGTCGATGAGCAGAGTATTGATAAATGCTTTGAAAAAAGCAGTGAAAGTAGCAGTACGGATCGCCCTATACTGCTACGTAGCTATGAATTGCGTTAAGTTTGATGTGTTGTTTAGGGACTGCCTAAACCTTTTAAAAACAGTTAGTCTTTAGCAATCGTCAGGCCATTGTAAGTTTGTGCTACTGGCATGACCTCTAAGCGATTGACATTGATGTGTGCAGGAGTCTCGATAAGCCATAACAAGATATCGCCAACATCATCACCCGTCATGTTTTTAAAGCCTTCGTATACCTTATCTGCCTTACTATCATCACCATGATAGCGCACGTTTGAGAATTCAGTACCTGCCACGGCACCTGGTTCAAGGTTGGTCACGCGCACTTGTGTACCTAATAGATCGGCACGTAAGTTTAAGCTAAATTGCTTGACGAAGGCTTTGGTTGCACCATAGACATTGCCACCATAATACGGCCAACTGCCAGCAATAGAGCCCACATTGATAATATAACCGCTATTACGCTCAACCATCGCAGGCAGGACAGCATGAGTGAGTGCTATTAGCCCTTTGATATTGGTATCGGCCATCTGCATCCAATCATTGAGATCAGCTTTATAGGCAGGTTCAGTACCCAGTGCGAGTCCTGCATTATTTACTAACACATCTATTTGACTGAACTCAGTAGGCAAGTCAGCGATAATTTGCGGCAGAGATGCCGTATCACTAACATCCATTTTAACGGGTAAAAACAATTCGCCAAGCTCATTAGCTATAGTCTCAAGTTTCTCAAGGCGGCGAGCAGCGCCGATTACTTTATGACCTTTCGCTACTAGACGCCTAGCTAACGCTTCACCAAATCCAGCGCTCGCCCCTGTGATTAATACATTCATTATATGTACTCCCTATTTTCACAAAACTTTATAGTGATTAATTATTGACCCAACTGCTTACCAAATATCTTATCACCAGCATCACCCAGACCTGGAATAATGTAGCCGTGCTCATCCAAATGACTATCGAGCGCTGCGGTATAAATAGTCACGTCAGGATGCGCCTCGTTGACTAAGCGTACGCCTTCAGGCGCGGCTACTAATACCAAAGCCTTGATGTTTTTGCAGCCATGACGTTTGAGCATATCGATAGTGGCGACCATTGAACCACCAGTAGCAAGCATCGGATCAATAATAAGCGCAGGGCGTTTATCCATATGACTGACGAACTTCTCAAAGAACGGCACAGGTTGTAAGGTTTCCTCGTCGCGCTGTAGACCAACCACAGATATTTTGGCAGTAGGAATCAAATCGAGCACCCCGTCTAACATGCCGATACCAGCGCGCAAGATAGGCACAATCGTTGCGGTTTTACCGACGATTTGCTCACCTTCAATCTCCCCGCACCAGCCTTGCATTGGAAATTTTTCAATCTCAAAATCGCGACTCGCTTCATAAGCCATCAAACGCGCTAGCTCTTTGGTGAGCGTACGAAATTTATAAGTACTACAATCCTTTTCGCGCATTAGACTGAGTTTATGACGTACTAATGGATGATCAATGACAGTAATATCTAATTTGTCATCTGGGTTGCGGTTTTGGTCGCTCATAAGGTCTCTCTTGTCTTTTAGTTTTGGCGTTTAGCCTTAGTTTAATTTTGAATTTTAATCGTATGCTATGATAACAAAAAATCGCTTTTCTAATGAAGAATGTTATGACAAATAAAACATCTGTTATCAAAACTAATAATGATCAATCTGAGCAAGCTACAGATAACTCGTACAATATAGGACAAGAAATCGAAGATCATCCTTTCGAGCCTGTTCTACCATCTGATGCTACAGTGATGATGATGGGAACATTCCCACCGACTAGCGATAAATGGGCGATGCGTTTTCATTATCCCAACTTCTATAATGATATGTGGCGTATTTATGGCAAAGTGTTCTTTGATGATGTCGACTACTTTAGAGTAGGGGACGAGAAGCGTTTTGACCCTGAGCGTATTCGCGCTTTTATGTTTGAGCGTGGTATTGCTTCTTGCCCTACCGTTAAGCAAGCGATTCGCGAAACAGGCAACGCTTCTGATAAGAATCTAACCGTAGTCACCCCTGTCAATTTGGATCTGATTCTGCCACAGGTGCCAAAAGTCGCCGCGCTATTTACTACAGGTGGTAAAGCTACGGAGGTATTACTTGATCTATTACAGACTCCACCGATCAAGTCAAAACATCCAAAGACCAATCAAAGTATCGATTACCCTTATCAGTGGCATGATGAACAGAATCAGTGGCATGATGAACAGAAGCTAGAGGATAATAAGGTGAATGGGCTCACTCTATATAGACTGCCTTCTACCTCACGTGCCTATCCATTGGCACTAGAGAAAAAGGCAGCGGCTTATAAAGTATTCTTTGAGAAGATGGGAAAGTTGTAGCATGGCTAAATGCTGAGCTTCACAGGGTGCGCCCCGCGCACCAATTTAATAACCTATCTATATAGAACCTATCTTTAGCTATATATTTGAGCACGAGTAGCGTAAGTGGTAATCCACAGACTGTATTTTCTTTAATACTTTATAATTAATATTGATTCTAACCCATTGATAAATAGACACTAATAAAGCGCATTTAAATTAAATAAAAATAAACCTTAAACTAAGCTTGACCCTCATTCAGAACTGCGTATAATGCCACCCAGTCGAGAGGGAAGGCGGATTGGGAAAGTGGTTTACCACTTACTATTAATAGCGAAGCTATTAACCAATCAGCCGATAGATTGAATGTTAAAACCAACTATCTAGGTAGCATGATAAAAACATTCAAACTAAATAAAATAAACTCTTGACAACATAATTAAAGCGTCTATAATACGCACCTCATCAAGACGAGCTAGAAGTTAAACACTAAGAGATATTAGTGATAATGACAGCAAATCGGATGAAACAAATTATAAAGAAATAAAATAAAAGCTTGACAGACTTATCGATTGTGTTATGATAGTCAGCTCGCTAAACAGCATAAGCCACATGGTTTAGAGCCGAATAGCCAGACAAGAATACTGATACAAACTACTTACTGGACGACAGAAGTGGTTACTATTTAAAAGCTTAACTAAAGAACAACTTGTGTGGATTTTTGCTGAGTCAGGATGCATAAATAAAGTTGGTTGAGACTTCTTTTCGGAGTTGATTCTAACTATAAAAATTTATCATCTAAGACAGCAGAAAAACTCAAAGTTAATTCATTACGAACATAATTTTTAGCGATTTTGCCAGAATAGATGAGCCAAGTTTAGTGACCTCTTTAAAGGGTTACATAGCAAGATTAAACTGAAGAGTTTGATCATGGCTCAGATTGAACGCTGGCGGCAGGCTTAACACATGCAAGTCGAGCGGAAACGATACTAGCTTGCTAGTAGGCGTCGAGCGGCGGACGGGTGAGTAATACTTAGGAATCTACCTAGTAGTGGGGGATAGCACGGGGAAACTCGTATTAATACCGCATACGACCTACGGGAGAAAGGGGGCAACTTGTTGCTCTCGCTATTAGATGAGCCTAAGTCGGATTAGCTAGATGGTGGGGTAAAGGCCTACCATGGCGACGATCTGTAGCTGGTCTGAGAGGATGATCAGCCACACCGGGACTGAGACACGGCCCGGACTCCTACGGGAGGCAGCAGTGGGGAATATTGGACAATGGGGGCAACCCTGATCCAGCCATGCCGCGTGTGTGAAGAAGGCCTTTTGGTTGTAAAGCACTTTAAGCAGTGAAGAAGACCATATGGTTAATACCCATATGCGATGACATTAGCTGCAGAATAAGCACCGGCTAACTCTGTGCCAGCAGCCGCGGTAATACAGAGGGTGCAAGCGTTAATCGGAATTACTGGGCGTAAAGGGAGCGTAGGTGGCTCGATAAGTCAGATGTGAAATCCCCGGGCTCAACCTGGGAACTGCATCTGAAACTGTCGTGCTAGAGTATGTGAGAGGAAGGTAGAATTCCAGGTGTAGCGGTGAAATGCGTAGAGATCTGGAGGAATACCGATGGCGAAGGCAGCCTTCTGGCATAATACTGACACTGAGGCTCGAAAGCGTGGGTAGCAAACAGGATTAGATACCCTGGTAGTCCACGCCGTAAACGATGTCTACTAGTCGTTGGGTCCCTTGAGGACTTAGTGACGCAGCTAACGCAATAAGTAGACCGCCTGGGGAGTACGGCCGCAAGGTTAAAACTCAAATGAATTGACGGGGGCCCGCACAAGCGGTGGAGCATGTGGTTTAATTCGATGCAACGCGAAGAACCTTACCTGGTCTTGACATATCTAGAATCCTGCAGAGATGCGGGAGTGCCTTCGGGAATTAGAATACAGGTGCTGCATGGCTGTCGTCAGCTCGTGTCGTGAGATGTTGGGTTAAGTCCCGCAACGAGCGCAACCCTTGTCCTTAGTTACCAGCGGGTTAAGCCGGGAACTCTAAGGATACTGCCAGTGACAAACTGGAGGAAGGCGGGGACGACGTCAAGTCATCATGGCCCTTACGACCAGGGCTACACACGTGCTACAATGGTAGGTACAGAGGGCAGCTACACAGCGATGTGATGCGAATCTCAAAAAGCCTATCGTAGTCCAGATTGGAGTCTGCAACTCGACTCCATGAAGTAGGAATCGCTAGTAATCGCGGATCAGAATGCCGCGGTGAATACGTTCCCGGGCCTTGTACACACCGCCCGTCACACCATGGGAGTTGATTGCACCAGAAGTGGGTAGCCTAACCTTAGGGGAGGCGCTCACCACGGTGTGGTTGATGACTGGGGTGAAGTCGTAACAAGGTAGCCGTAGGGGAACCTGCGGCTGGATCACCTCCTTATAGACGCATCCACTTGGCAAGAATTCACAACAAGTTGTTCTTTAGTTAGCTTAAATATTAGCATGAGGTATATGCCTCTTACAGGCCTGTAGCTCAGCTGGTTAGAGCACCGTGTTGATAACGCGGGGGTCGGCAGTTCAAGTCTGCCCAGGCCTACCATTTTATTACGGGGCCATAGCTCAGTTGGTAGAGCGCCTGCCTTGCACGCAGGAGGTCAACGGTTCGACTCCGTTTGGCTCCACCATACATTAATAAATGCTAATATAGACAATGAGTATAAATAGAAACAAATGATTCACCTTACCTGAGGGTAAGATTGATTATTTCTTTCTGTTTTATACAGAGCTTACGACTCGACGAGAGCGTAGGAACTATTTAAAAACATAGATATGAGTCTGGGTTAGAAAGAGCGTGTTCACGCGTTTCTTTCTAACCTTAATAACTCACCTCTTAACGACATCAGTTGTTATCCCAGGGGTGGGTTATTAAAAAAGTAAAGAGAACTGAATCAAGCGTATAAATTAGGTGATATCGTTATAATTGCTGACAAAGACCCTTTGGGGTTGTATGGTCAAGTAATTAAGCGCACATGGTGGATGCCTTGGCAGTCAGAGGCGATGAAAGACGTGACAGCCTGCGATAAGCTTCGGGGAGGCGGCAATATCCTGTGATCCGGAGATTTCTGAATGGGGAAACCCACCTATCATAAGATAGGTATTCCATACTTGTATGGGAAGCGAACGAGGGGAAGTGAAACATCTCAGTACCCTTAGGAAAAGACATCAAATGAGATTCCCCAAGTAGCGGCGAGCGAACGGGGAGAAGCCGATTGTTTCTAGAATAGAAGAACAGCGTGGGAAAGCTGACCGTAGTAGGTGATAGTCCTGTATTTTAAATTCTAGAGATGACATATTAAGTAGAGCGGGACACGAGAAATCCTGTTTGAAGATGGGGGGACCATCCTCCAAGGCTAAATACTCCTGACTGACCGATAGTGAACCAGTACCGTGAGGGAAAGGCGAAAAGAACCCCTGTGAGGGGAGTGAAATAGAACCTGAAACCGTGTGCGTACAAGCAGTAGGAGCTTCAATTTATTGGAGTGACTGCGTACCTTTTGTATAATGGGTCAGCGACTTATGTTCTGTAGCGAGGTTAACCATTTAGGGGAGCCGTAGGGAAACCGAGTCTTAATAGGGCGAATTAGTTGCAGGGCATAGACCCGAAACCGAGTGATCTATCCATGAGCAGGTTGAAAGTGTCGTAACAGACACCGGAGGACCGAACCCACTGTCGTTGAAAAGCCAGGGGATGACTTGTGGATAGGGGTGAAAGGCTAATCAAACTCGGTGATAGCTGGTTCTCCCCGAAAGCTATTTAGGTAGCGCCTCGGACGAACACCATTGGGGGTAGAGCACTGTTTCGGCTAGGGGGTCATACCGACTTACCAAACCGATGCAAACTCCGAATACCGATGAGTGATATCCGGGAGACACACAGTGGGTGCTAACGTCCATTGTGGAGAGGGAAACAACCCAGACCGCCAGCTAAGGCCCCAAATTCCTAGTTAAGTGGGAAACGAGGTGGGAAGGCATAGACAGCTAGGAGGTTGGCTTAGAAGCAGCCATCCTTTAAAGAAAGCGTAATAGCTCACTAGTCGAGTCGGCCCGCGCGGAAGATGTAACGGGGCTCAAACTAGGAGCCGAAGCTGCGGATTTGAATTTGTTTTCAAGTGGTAGGGGAGCGTTGTGTAAGCCTGTGAAGGTGTGTCGTAAGGCATGCTGGAGGTATCACAAGAGCGAATGCTGACGTGAGTAACGATAATGCGAGTGAAAAGCTCGCACGCCGGAAGATCAAGGGTTCCAGTCCAACGTTAATCGGGGCTGGGTGAGTCGACCCCTAAGGCGAGGCCGAAAGGCGTAGTCGATGGGAAATCGGTTAATATTCCGATACTTGTTTATAATGCGATGGAGGGACGGAGAAGGTTATGTCAGCCTGGCGTTGGTTGTCCAGGTGAAAGGATGTAGGCTTGTGGCTTAGGTAAATCCGGGCTACAACAAGGCTGAGATCTGATAGCAAGCTGTACTTGTACAGTGAAGTGGCAAATACCATGCTTCCAGGAAAAGCTTCTAAGCAATAGTTATAAACGAATCGTACCCTAAACCGACACAGGTGATCAGGTAGAGAATACCAAGGCGCTTGAGAGAACTCTGCTGAAGGAACTAGGCAAAATGGTACCGTAACTTCGGGAGAAGGTACGCTGCTGATGGTGATAGGACACGCTCCTTGAGCTGTTGGCAGTCGCAGATACCAGGCTGCTGCAACTGTTTATTAAAAACACAGCACTCTGCAAACACGAAAGTGGACGTATAGGGTGTGATGCCTGCCCGGTGCTGGAAGGTTAATTGATGGGGTTAGCGTAAGCGAAGCTCTTGATCGAAGCCCCAGTAAACGGCGGCCGTAACTATAACGGTCCTAAGGTAGCGAAATTCCTTGTCGGGTAAGTTCCGACCTGCACGAATGGCATAATGATGGCAGCGCTGTCTCCAGCAGAGACTCAGTGAAATCGAAATCGCAGTGAAGATGCTGTGTACCCGCGGCTAGACGGAAAGACCCCGTGAACCTTTACTACAGCTTTACATTGAACTTTGACCTGACTTGTGCAGGATAGGTGGGAGGCTTTGAAGCCAGCACGCTAGTGTTGGTGGAGCCAATCTTGAAATACCACCCTGGTCATGTTGGGGTTCTAACTCAGGTATAACAGTACCGAGGACAATGTATGGTGGGTAGTTTGACTGGGGCGGTCTCCTCCTAAAGAGTAACGGAGGAGTACGAAGGTGCGCTCAGACCGGTCGGAAATCGGTCGTAGAGTATAAAGGCAAAAGCGCGCTTAACTGCGAGACCCACAAGTCGAGCAGGTACGAAAGTAGGTCTTAGTGATCCGGTGGTTCTGTATGGAAGGGCCATCGCTCAACGGATAAAAGGTACTCTGGGGATAACAGGCTGATACCGCCCAAGAGTTCATATCGACGGCGGTGTTTGGCACCTCGATGTCGGCTCATCTCATCCTAGGGCTGAAGCAGGTCCTAAGGGTATGGCTGTTCGCCATTTAAAGAGGTACGCGAGCTGGGTTTAGAACGTCGTGAGACAGTTCGGTCCCTATCTACCGTGGGCGTTGGAAATTTGAGAGGAGCTGCTCCTAGTACGAGAGGACCAGAGTGGACGAACCACTGGTGTTCGGGTTGTCATGCCAATGGCATTGCCCGGTAGCTACGTTCGGATGGGATAACCGCTGAAAGCATCTAAGCGGGAAGCCCACCTCAAGATAAGATTTCCCTAAAGAGCCGTTGAAGACTACGACGTTGATAGGCAGGGTGTGGAAGCACAGCGATGTGTGTAGCTAACCTGTACTAATTGCTCGTTTGGCTTGACCATACAACACCCAAGTGGTTTTGTATATAAAGCATTATATCGATATCACCTTATCCTTGATTCAGTTAGGATAGTGATACTTAGTCAAATAAGTAAAACAAACAGACTCATATCTAACCCCCTTTGCTGACGACAATAGCAAGACGGAACCACCTGATCCCTTCTCGAACTCAGAAGTGAAACGTCTTAGCGCCAATGGTAGTGTGGCTCCGGCCATGTGAGAGTAGGTCATCGTCAGCTCTCTATTCTTAGACTTGCCCCCTCCGACTAACGTCGGAGGGGGCTTTTCTTTGTATCTTAAAATAATTACTGCACATATTTACTATCTATTGCGATATCAACATATGTAGGATATTATTTGAATTAAACTTTGCTTCTGTGATCTACTCATACAGAGTCTACTAATTCAAGAATTAAATAAAAGGCTATAGTAAATGGAATTTATTGCAATAGATGTGGAAACAGCTAACGCTGACATGGCTTCAATATGTCAAATTGGATTGGCTAAATATAAGGATGGAATTCTAGAAGAAGAGTGGTCAAGTCTAATAAATCCTGAGGATTATTTTGATGGTATTAATATTAGTATTCATGGGATAGCTGAAAAAGACGTCAAAGACGCACCAACTTTTGATGAGATTGTGTCAAAACTTTCTGAGTTTATGTCTGATTCAGTATGCGTTAGTCATACACACTTTGATCGCGTATCAGTTCGTAAAGCTTTTGAAAAATATTCACTGGCTCAACTTAATATTACCTGGCTTGATTCTGCGCGTGTAGCACGTCGGACTTGGGAAGAATGTGCTTGGAGTGGTTATGGTTTGGCTAACGTTTGTAAAATTATAAACTATAAATTCAAGCACCATGATGCATTAGAGGACGCCAAGGCTGCAGGTCAAGTTATATTGTCAGCGATGGATAAATCTGGACTTGATATAAATGAGTGGCTTTATCGTATTAGTAAACCTATAAGTAATGACAGCAATGGTTCAATCCGGAGAGAAGGAAATTCTGAGGGAGAGTTCTACGGTGAAACATTAGTATTTACAGGATCTCTTTTGATCCCCAGAGCTGAAGCAGCAAAGTTAGCAGCAAGCGTTGGTTTTACAATCGGTGCAGGAGTTACGAAGAAAACAACATTAATTGTTGTGGGTGATCAAGACATAACTAAACTTGCAGGAAAGAAAAAAAGTTCAAAGCATATTAAGGCAGAGGATTTGATCTCAAAAGGACAAAATATACGTATTCTGCAAGAGAGTGATTTTAAAGAGTTAGTAGCTCAATCGCATGAAGTTGTATAATGAATTTCCTAAAACAAAAAATATTTGTTTTTAATCTATGTAGAAATGCATAAGGAACTATATGCTCAAATCTTTCACAGTAAATGATATCGGAGAACTTAAGCAACTTGAGCAAAAACTGTATGAATCAATGGGTAAGACTTTATCTCAGATTAGCTCTGAGATTACCTCAAACTCTTCACAAGCGCTCTTTTCAAAGATGAAGTTTGGTGGTATAGGTTACGATCCGTTAAATTCTAAGCGTGAACTCAATATAATTGAGCAAATTAACCAGTCTTTCACTTATTTAGCATCGTTCTATGCGTTAGAAGTTCTTTTTACTGAATATACAGAGCTAGCCCCTTTTCGTCTTAATCTTGGAACTGCACCAGGTTCTGATATTGAGTCGGAGTGTGGTGGCTTAGCTGCTGAAGTGTTTGCTGCAGTGGCTCCCACAAGCAATCAAAAGCTTAAGAAGGATATAATTAAGGTGCTAGAGACTAACGCCAATTTAAAATTCGTGTTTTTCATGTGTCCCAATTTTGAGTTGGGACGTCAGCCTAAATTAGAAAGAGAGGGCGTAATGATTTGGGCGTTGAAAGGTGCGAATAAGATATAAATTTTATATATTTAAAACAACTCCCCAACCTCAACTACTTGCTCAAAATCAAATCCCAATTGCTGCCCTTTAAGCATTTGCATTTGCTCTATGCGCTGTTTGCGTCCTGCAATTAATCTCAGTACTTCACGACGCTGCTCATTAGTCATGCTGAGCCATAGCTGACGTTCGGTACGACTGCGCAAGCAGCCAAAGCAATAGCCTTTTTTATTGACCTCGCACACACTAACGCAGAGATTGTGAATGTCTAATTATTAATACTATTGCTTTACATTATTTACGATTATACGAATGATATATCCTACATAAAAATAACAGTTAAGCCTTATTTATATAGCTAAATATCGTTATGATAATATTGAGCTATTTAATTTGTGCAGGATTGCAACGATAGGTGGCTCAGCATTCAAATTTCATAACACAAGGAAGCGTAAATTATGACTATTGCAAAGAATATTGAAGTGAGTAGTACTTCTGAGACCAGCTTTGAAGATGCTATTCAAAAAGGCGTCGCGCGTATCGCTAAGACGGTTAAAAATGTCCAAGGGGCTTGGGTTAAAGAGCAAAAAGTTGGTATTACTGATGGTAAAATCAGTAAATATCATGTCATTATGATTGTTAGCTTTGTGATTAATGAAGATTCAGATATAGGTTAGTATTTTCATATTAGAGATAAATTTAGTATCACAAAAGAGACCGCATTTGCGGTCTTTTTTTATAATAATAATTTGAAAGCTAAAGCATGCTAGTAGAATTACAAAGCTGGGACGCGCTCTTAACTTATTTACTTATCAAAAAATCTTGTTATACAGTAAACTTAATAAATCAAAATATTAATATCAAAAGTAGAAAATTATGGCCGTTGATCTTACCAATACGCTAATCGTTGCTATATCGGCAACGGCATTGTTTGATTTGTCTGAATCTGAGAATCATTTGCTTGATTTGATTAAACAACGTCCAGATAGTGCAATAAAAGAATTTCGCGATTACATGGCAGAACGTGAAGATGATCCCTTAGCTATCGGTGCAGGTTATCCGCTCATCCAGGCTTTGCTAAACTTAAATAATTATTGTGACAGCTGCGAGCCGTCAGATTCAACTCTTCAAACGCCATTAGTAGAAGTGGTTATTGTCTCTAAGAGCAGCCCAGATACAGGCATACAAGTACTGAATGCTATTCGTGAAAAAGGACTTAATATTTCGCGCTCAGCGTTTATATCAGGCAGCTCAGTTGCGCCTTATATTAATGATTTTAAGGTAGACCTGTTTTTGACAACCAACAGAGAAGATGCTCAGCAAGTAGCGGATGCCAATATTTGTGCCTGCGCTATCTTAGATGCGACACCTGTCAATACTTATAAGCTCGATACTGAGCAGCTACGTATCGCTTTTGACGGTGATGCAGTGCTATTTGACGATTCAGGAGAGCTATTATACAAGCAAAAAGGTTTAAAGGCTTTTCATGATCGTGAAGCGCAATTGCGTGATTTGCCAATTGACAAAGGCCCTTACGCTGAATTACTTATTAAGCTGTCCAAGTTGCAAGCACGATTGCCCGCGCGGATGCAGCATCGTCCGATCAATATCGCTTTGGTCACCGCACGTAATGCGCCAGCGGATCTACGTGCTATAAAGACTTTGCGTCAGTGGGGCGTAGATGTAGACATGGCGTTCTTCTTGGGCGGTCTTGATAAAACAGCGGTACTCAAAACCTTTGCGCCTCATATCTTTTTTGATGATTCTATCAAACATATTAATGCCGCTCGTAACTATGTACCGACAGCTTTAGTACCTTATCAGTCTACTTCTTTACTACATGCTAATAATTATTCAATAGCAGATAAGCAAGCTTCATTATTATCGTTTACTCCTACTAAATGCGAACCGCGCTCTATAAAGTATTGAGCTTCACTGCACAACACTAGAGGTTAACTATGAACTGGCAATCCATGCTTGCTTTGATCTTGACCCGCCTAAAGCAAGTGATAGGGTTATATGCTTTTGTTTTAGTCCCTATGTGGGTACTGTTTTTTATTAATAATACTTTCTTTTTTGGGCTGTGGAATATATTTGGTATAGCACCGCGCACTGTAGATCTGCGTAGTATGATAGGGATATTTGCCTCATGGACTATGCATGGTGATATCACTCATATCATAGGTAATAGCTTTATATTATTGCAGATATTATTTTTATTTGGTTTGTTTGAAAGTAATGCTTATCGCACTATTCTTAAATTGATTATTGCTTCAGGGGTTATGACTTGGCTGTTAGGCTCGCCACTATCGATACATATTGGTGCTTCAGGGTTATGTTTTGCGATGCTAGGCTATATGATAGGTGGGGCTATTTTTGCGCGGCGTTGGGGCTATTTATTAGCCTGTATCGTTATGGGAGCTGGATTTTGGTTTACTATTAAACAAGGCTTGATGCCGCAGCAAGGTATATCCTTTGCAGCGCACTTTGGTGGTCTATGCGCCGGTCTGCTGTTAGGAGCCAACTCTAAACATGATTACTCAATGCTTTTTAAGCGTCATTCAAACAAATAGTAGTATATAAAGGATCGTCCTTTGCTAAAGAGCGCCAAGCAGTCGTTTGCTTCACATGCTCATCAATGGTCATTGTGCTATCTTTCTCTTGTAACACATAATCTGCCCGAGCCGGGGTTGTACAGTCGATAACTTGTGTAATCTGTTGCACACTTCTACGACGCTCAAATAAATATAAATTAACTAAATACATGTTTTCATTATTGGCATTAGCGCGAGCGTTGCCACTGTCTGCAGCTATAAAGCGAAAAATCTGTGGTTTGATATAAGACCAAGGACGAAACCAAGTGCTCTCTTTAGCAGTCTTAACAACTTCCACGCCTTCTGGTAGTTGAGCGACTTGTTGTCCATACCATTTATACTCTTGATTAATCTGAAAACCAAAAATACCTATAGCAGCGAATAGTGGAATCAACCATTTTGGCGCCCGTTTGCCAGCCATTTTACTAAGGTGAGTAATAACTAGCGCTATCCCAGCCAAACCAAATCCAGCTGCTATAGTTGCGATAAACTCAAAAAGCATAACTTCTGTCCTTAACGCACTTGGCGCATTTAACACAACAATGACTTGTCATAAAATCTATTCTAAGAGATCTGAATTATAACAATAATAGGATAAAAAAATCACTCACAAGCAAGTAGCTGCTTGTGAGTGATAGAGTAACAAACGATACGTTCAATATCTAAGCTTATTAATCGATAGCTTAGTGATCAACAGCACCGCCAGCACCACGTGGAGAACGTACGCTCTCAACCAACTCTTGAATATGAGCAGGTGGTGGAGCAGTTGCATAAGATACCGCAAATGCTACGATGAAGTTAAGCAAGGCACCTACTGCACCAAATGATAATGGTGAGATACCAAATAACCAGTACTCTTCAGTATCAGGGAAGCTAGCCGTACCACTGATAAAGAACCAGCCTTTGAATACAAAGATGTAGACTAGGATAGTAATCAAACCGGTTAACATACCAGCGATAGCGCCAAGGTTGTTAATACGTTTTGAGAAGATACCCATCATTAGTACAGGGAACAAGGATGCACCCGCAATACCAAAGGCTAATGCTACGACCTGTGCGGCAAACCCTGGTGGGTTAATACCTAAGTAAGTCGCAATCACAATCGCTACACCCATAGTGATACGAGCATATTTCAACTCTTGCGCATCAGTAATGTTAGGGTTGAGGTTACGTTTGATCAAATCATGACTGATCGCTGATGAAATTGCGAGTAGTAGACCTGCGGCTGTTGATAGTGCTGCAGCCAAACCACCAGCGGCAATAAGACCAATAACCCAAGGCGGTAGATTAGCAATTTCTGGATTCGCCAATACCATAATATCAGCATTTACATCCAGCTCGTTACCTGCCCAACCACGAGCAGCAAGTGCACCGTCAAGTACAGAATCATTTGCAATACGAGCAGTATCAACCGCTGCAGTTGCTGCGGCAACATCGCCACCATCAGTAGTTGCAGTAGCTAAAGCCGCCTCAGCAGCACCAAGACCACCATCGCTATAGAACTGAACACGGCCATCGTTATTTAAATCGTTATACTTGATAAGACCTGTGTCTTCCCATGTTCTCATCCAGTCTGGACGTTGATCATAGTTAATAGGCTCTGCATCAACACCTTGTGGATAGATAGTGTCGACCAAGTTTAAACGCGCCATAGCCCCTACTGCTGGAGCAGTAAAGTATAATAGCGAGATAAATACTAGTGTCCAACCCGCTGTCCAACGTGCGTCGGCAACTTTAGGAACCGTGAAGAAGCGAATAATAACGTGGGGTAGACCTGCTGTACCAATCATTAATGATAAAGTAAATAGCACCATGTTTAGCTTGTTAGGTACATCAGCAGTGTAAGAAGCAAAACCTAGATCAGTAACGACTTGGTTTAGCTTAGTCAAAATAGGCACGCCTGATTCAACATGGTTTGAGAACAAGCCTAGGCCTGGAATCGGATTACCTGTTAATTCAAGTGAAATAAATACCGCAGGAATGGTATAAGCAATCATCAGAACCACATACTGCGCAACCTGTGTATAAGTAATCCCTTTCATACCACCAAGTACCGCGTAAAAGAAGACAACAACAGCGGCGATAATAAGACCTGTTGTATTTTCAACTTCTAAGAAGCGTGAAAAGGCAACACCAGCACCGGTCATCTGACCGATAACATAAGTAGTCGAAGCAATAATCAAACAAACCACAGCAATCATAGCTGCAGTCTTAGAGTAAAAACGATCACCAATAAAGTCAGGAACCGTAAACTTACCGAACTTACGTAAGTAAGGTGCTAACAACATGGCTAGTAGAACATAGCCGCCTGTCCAGCCCATTAGATAAGTCGATGCACCATAACCACTGGCGGCAATTAGACCTGCCATGGAGATGAATGACGCGGCACTCATCCAGTCAGCAGCCGTTGCCATACCGTTTACTACGGGATGGACGCCACCGCCTGCAACATAAAACTCACTAGTAGAACCGGCACGTGCCCAAATCGCGATACCAAAATATAGCGCAAAAGACAGTCCCACAAAAATAATATTAATAACAAATTGACTCATGGGGCTATTCCTCGTCTACACCATATTGTTTATCTAGCTTATTCATACGCCAAGCATAGAAGAAAATTAGGATAATAAAGATCCCTATAGATCCCTGCTGTGCAAACCAAAAACCTAAGTCAGTACCACCAATTTTTATACCTGCTATTAGTGGGCGTAATAAAATACCAAAACCATAAGAGCATACTGCCCAAATGATTAAGCTACCTATAATGAGACGGATATTGGCACTCCAATAACCAGATGGGTCGTTGTGACTTTCCATAGGACAACTCCTTTGCCTGATATAAAAACAAGATATTTGATCAAGGACGAACAAGTCATTGTGATTTAGCATCTATCGCCTAATACGATTTAATCGTTGTCTATGCTAAAGTTTTAGAATATCAATATTCTAAAACTTTACATAGGCTGCTAAAGCAGAATGACCAAATAATCATCCAATCTATTTTGTTAACCAACTGAGCAAGTTTGGTGATTACTCAATAAGATTAAACTCCTAAATTAAAGAGATAATATTTATCTTAAGAGTCACGCTTAACACTTACTGATATTATTTATAAAACAACCGTTTAAATTCAAATATTTTTAATATCAGTTTATTTGCTCATTTGTTTATGACTAGACGGAACAGTCATAAATCTATTAGGAATATATACAAAACTGCGCCAGTTAACAATAAGTAATTTAAAATTACTTTTCAGTAACTAAGTGCTTGAGTGCTAAATTGAGCAGTCTAGATTTGTCAGATAACCAGTCAAAGGCATATATACTGTACCATCAGTAACAGAGTTATCATGATAACCGAGATTATATCAACGAAATCTCTAAAATAAATGTTTGTTATTTATTTGGTGAATATCTATGTAAAAGGTAGGTCTCTTACTTATTATTATAGCCAACTTTTATCTATTATAGTTGATATGAGTGACTATACTTGATAATAATTTTATGTTATAGAGCACTAGTACACAATCTCAAGGATTAATAACAAAGAGCTGAGGCAGCAATGAGTGATTAATCGTTGATAACCCTTGGTATGGACTACTGATGTCTGTGCTTATTGGTTTGGTATTTGCTTTACAATCGCTACGCGGTTTATTTGGGTGGTTCTGATGCGGTGTTTTGGATACGGATGACCTCGATAGTTGGTATGTTCACAAGCTTTTTTTGTTGCGTGCTAGCAGACAGAGGCTGCAAAAAACCTATACTAGCAGTACTACCGTAGCGCTGGTAAGTTATGGTGACTACAAATAGAGAAGCAAAAAACTCCGTTCATAGTGAACGGAGTTTTTTATTAAAATAAGCAGTAATATTGAAATAAGCAATAATTAGCTTACATATTGGGATAGTTAGGACCGCCGCCGCCTTCTGGCGTGACCCAAGTGATATTCTGCGAAGGGTCTTTTATATCGCAGGTCTTACAATGTACACAGTTTTGCGCATTAATGACAAAATGCGCACCTTTAGCATCTTCTACCACTTCATAAACGCCAGCTGGACAATACAAACGTGCAGGCTCAGCATATAAAGGCAAGTTGATAGAAATAGGAACGGTCGCATCTGTCAGCTTTAAATGCACAGGCTGATTTTCTGCATGATTGGTATTAGAGATAAAGACTGACGATAGCTTATCAAAGGTCAATTTGCCATCAGGCTTTGGATACTCGGGCTTATAAGCATGCGCGGCACGCTCAAGCTGATCGTAATCCTTTAGATTATCATGAATAGTAAGGAACGACTGACCACCGAGCAAGTTTTGCTCAACAAAGTTATAGGCACCGCCCATCCACTGACCCATACGGTGCATTGATGGTGAGAAGTTACGGGCATGGTGATTATCTTGATATAACCACGACTCTTCAAACATAGTGGTATATTCAGTGACTTCATCATGCTGACGACCTGCTTGCAACGCTTCAAAGACAGCTTCTGCAGCTAGCATACCTGACTTCATAGCGGTATGCGTACCTTTGATTTTGGCAGGATTTAAGAAGCCAGCATCATCGCCAGCTAATACGCCACCAGGGAAGGTAAGCTTAGGTAATGAATTTAAGCCGCCTTTAGTCAAAGAGCGCGCGCCATAAGAGATGCGCTTACCACCCCCTAAAATATTGCTAATCAAAGGGTGCGTCTTTAAGCGCTGTAATTCATCAAACGGCGACATATAAGGGTTAGAGTAGGACAAATCAATCACGATACCAAAGCTGACTTGGTTGTTTTCAGCAAAATATAACCACCAGCCACCTGTTGAGCCTGTATCAGTCAAAGGCCAGCCTGAACCATGCATTACCACGCCTTCTTCGTGCTTAGCAGGGTCGATATCCCATAGCTCTTTTAGGCCAATACCGTAATGCTGTGGATCAGCGTCTTTATCTAAGCTGAAGCGACTGATTAGGCGCTTGCCTAGGTGTCCACGGCTACCTTCAGTAAAGATAGTGTATTTGGCTAATAGCTCATAACCTGGCTCAAAGCTTGGTTTAGCATCGCCATCAGCAGCCACGCCCATATCGCCCGTCAAAATACCTCTGACTGAGCCATCATCGTTATACAAGATATCAGCTGCTGGGAAGCCTGGGAACATCATGACTTCTAATTCTTCAGCTTGCTCAGCGAGCCATCGTACTACGTTGGCTAAAGAGACAATGTAATTGCCTTTATTATGCATGCTCTCTGGTATAACGGAGTCAATCAGCTTAATAGAACGTTTGGCTGAATTGAGCATATAAACGCGATCTTCAGTCGCTGGCACATTGAGGGGCGCGCCTTTTTCTTTCCAATCAGGAATGAGTTCATCCAAAGCACGCGGCTCAATGACGGCACCTGATAAAATATGAGCGCCAAATTCAGAGCCTTTTTCGACCACACAGACCATGAATTCGTCATTACCTGCGGCAATGGCTTGCTGACGCAAACGAATAGCAGCAGATAGACCAGCAGGACCACCACCGACAACGATGACATCGAACTCCATTGATTCGCGCTCAATCTCAGGCTCTTCGATAATCGGCTCTTCAACAACGACTTGTTCGACTGCTGGCTCTTCAACAATAGCTTCTTTGGCTACTGGCTTTTCGGTGACAGCTTCATTAGCTACTGATTCTTCAACGACCACTGTCGCTGCTGGCAAAGTATCAACAGTAGGTTGCTCAGTGACTTCTACTACAGACTTTTCAGTGACAACGGCTTCAGCATCGTTATCGCGAATATCGTCAGCTTTAGTCATATCTGTCTTAGCAGTATCTACTGCTAGTGGCGCATCAGTGTTGATAGTATCAATATCAGTATCAACCACTGATGTCTTACGGTCTTGCTCTTGCATACCTACTCCTAAACTTATAATGGCTTATCTAAGGATTCATTAACCTAGCAATTAAATAACCAAGCTTGCAGCGCTAATTACCTCTAGATATATAGCTGCCCGAAAAACGGCTTTTACGGAATCAATCGACAACGTTTTGTTAACGTGATGAGACAAGTGAAATAATACTTTAATGGTAGACTTATACTAATATAAGATCTGTCACAATAAAAATTATTACAAAAGTGCTATCGAGTATTGTTATGTGGGGGCTTTTGGAAAAAAGCCTAGTAGCTTTGAGCGTAAAAAAGACTATTAAAAGCATACTCATGCGTCTATTTTACGGTAACAATTACTTATTATAATAGAAATGCTCTACAAACGTGATACGCAATGATAAGTATCGATGTTAAGGTAGGGCTAAATCTACAAAATATATTTGTCCTATAATACCTGAAACTAAAATGAATAGTAATAGAAGATAGGGCAAACTTTAATGACTAGATAGCCGTAAATTAGGAGAGTTAAGTATGAATAATGCTACTAATGATAAAAACCTTAATGCCGAAACACCCAATACTAAAGTAGAAGGTACTAAAATAAAGGACAATAATCAACGAGATGGTCTTGAGACACAAGAGCATGATCTCACCACAGCTGAAGCCCTTAGTCAGTACCTAAAAGTGGATGCTGGAACTCGACAAGGGCGCTCTATTCCCCCTTTAGATAAGTGGCACCCTACACAAACTGCTGATATGGATTTAGTTATAAAAGCCAATGGCGAATGGTGGCATGAGGGTGCTCTCATGACTCGCCAGTCCTTGGTAGCTTTGTTTTCTACCGTATTATGGGCAGAGCAAAATAATGGTGAAATTGAATACTATCTAAAAACCCCAGTACAAAAACTACGAATTACTGTCGAAGATGTGCCTTTATTAATTAATGATGTCGGTATTGTGGAAGAGGTCATTGATGGTCATCAAGTAAGCTGGCTAGAATTTACTACGACTACTGGCGATATCGTGCGTTTAGATGAGACCCATCCTATTACCTTACGCGCTTATGAGCCAAAGCTTGCACCTAGCACCGATGAGTTACAAGTTAGACCTTATATGCCTGTACGTAATGGCTTGACGGCACTGATTGGCCGCAATACTTTTTATCATCTCACAGAAATCGGTGATTTATCTGAGCAACAAGGAGAAACGATATTGACGCTACATAGTGGCGGTCAGTCTTATTGTTTATCGATGCCAAAAAGTTAAAGGCATAATATCGGTTAACTATGATTTTTATTTATAATTGCTGGCAGACAGAAAATGGCTGATTTGGATAATAATACTTCTATATATAGTGCAAAGGTAGTCAATAAGCTTGAAGTTTATGAAGCAGATCGTCAGCATGATAAAAGTTATGATATGCCTATTTTTCAAGATACCCATCTTAATAGTGAAATAATCAATTATAGTAATAAGAGCGATGCGCCAATAGGATTATTTGACTCAGGCGTTGGAGGTCTGTCTGTATATAAGCATTTAGCACAACAATTACCAAGCGAGCGTTATATTTATTACGCAGATACCAAGCACGTCCCTTATGGCAACAGAGAAAGCAGGGATATTGAAAACTTAACGCTCAATGCTATAGATTGGCTTTATCATCAGGGCTGTAAGCTTATTGTCATCGCTTGCAATAGCGCCTCAGCTTATGCGTTGGAGATTGCGCGCTATCGTTACCCGCAGTTGCCTATCGTAGGCTTAGTGCCTGCCCTAAAGCCTGCAGTACTCAATAGTAAAAGTGGTAAAATTGCAGTATTAGCAACTAAGGCCACTCTACAGGGCGATCTGTTGAATCAAGTGATTACTGAGGTTGCAACTCCCAGAGGCTATACAGTCACTAAATATTTCGATCCCTATTTAGTGCCATGGGTAGAAGCTGGCATGCCTGAGAACTCTGAAACTGCCGAACGCCTAAAGCAGATGCTAAAATATTTTTGTGCTGAAGGAATAGATTATTTGGTCTTAGGCTGTACACACTATCCTTTTTTTCGCGAGTTTTTATTGAAACAAATTACTGATAATCATTTTCCAATGCAAGTGGTCGATTCAGGACAAGCTATTGCTGCTCGCGTACAACATCTATTGGTTACCAATAAAATAATGGCTTTAGATAGAAGAGATGACTTTATACAGCCTTTAACTTTTTATGCCAGTAAATATGATAGCCAGTTAATGGACATGTTACCGCGTTTGCTTGGTGCAAAGACTACTATTCATTATGAGTTTTAATTATTGATTACAAACATTATTGTTTTAACAATGATCAGCTATAGTCTAAAAATATAATAAACTAATGAGCTAAAGTCGATAATAAGAGCAAAAGACCTATTAATCAGGTTATAATTGAATATTGTTATATTATTCAATAAGAATTTTGTCAACATAGGGGTTACTTTGTCGAATAGTCGCTATCATATTCACGTCATATGCGCAGCGCATGATCAATCGCTGGTATTAGACAGCTTAGCAATTTTTTTTCAAAAAGTTGCTTTTCTGACCTATGATGTTGGCAACCAAATATCGCAAGCCTCTTTTTATAGCCGACAGAGTATCGAGGTTTGCGATTATATTATAGTAGTAGTAGGTGATGACTATGGCGCGTCTCGTAATGTAATGGTCAGTCAAATGCATTTGAGCTATTTGGGTGCTAAGGCTAAGAATAAGCCGATGATTACCCTGATTAAAACTCGTGATGAAGAGATAAAGGTAAGCTGGCAATTACAGGATTTTACTCGTTTGGTCGAACGCCAATCCAACCATATATATTATTATAATAGCAGTACTGATATCGGTCAGCTATTGAGCTATGCTAATAATGAGATGTTAGCAAGCCACAAGATAGCAGCATCTTGGGCAACGAAAAGCGATATAGACACAGGCTACTCTAATCATTCACAAAATATAGTAAATGAGAGTAGCAAGCCATTTAAATATCCTTCTAAAAATACTTCGTCTCATTCTAAATCGACTGATAAATCTGCTTCTGGGAATGCTCAAGCATCAAACAAGATAGATAATTGTACTTATGGTTACGATACTTATGACCATGATACTAATAATCATGATACTAATCGCAATGTTAACAGTCATAATGGCACGCAGGATACAGATACAGATAATCTAACCATGCCAATTTCTTTATCTGAAACTATCACTATTAAATATACTGCTCAAGCCTATGAAGGTGGTAATTTAAGCGATGTAGAGTTATCAACAGCGCTGACTTGGCAACAAATCTTAGTTGCACTAGCAAATATACCTTTGGCTTTCTCAAATTATGGTTTACAAAGCTGTTTCAACCATCTAATTGCGGACAAAGCTGAGTCTGAGATAAAGAGTTTGATGCCCAATGTACATGCGGTCTCTCGCTATAAGATATCTGAGCAGGATTTTCATCGATTACAACAATTATTAGTAGCTGCCAACTGGATTCAAATAGTTACCTCTACCTCGCGTACTACTCAGCAGTTATGGAAACTTACATTTTATGCAAAAAATCTTTTAGAGACTCAAAAACAATCGTTGTCTTGAGTTTTCTTTATCTGCTACGTTCTGTAATACAAATCGTACGCGTCTAAGGTTGTTAAAACAAAGTAGATTACCGATAATAAGTTACGATAATTTAAATTCTATTGAGGAGAATCCAATGACTAACCCTAAACATGATGACTTAAGAAAAGAGATCGATGGTCTAGAGAAAACGATGCACGATGCGGATCAATTTCATACTCTAGAGGAGCAAGTTGCCGATATGAAACGCCGTGGTATAGATCCTAGTCAAGCCTATAAGGACTTAGATAGAAAGGAAGAAGATGCTGATTGGGGCGATGCAACATGGAAAGAGAATGGCAAGTGGGAGCCAAAAACGCCAGCCGATCTTGATGAAAAAGCACGTGAGAATTGGGATGGTGACAATGGTAAACCAAATCCGCCACCGATCGTCTAATTGATTTTAGTGAACTGCATCTACTAAGTTCAAAATTTAAAGTCTAAAATTAAAAAGCCTCGCTACTACTCAAAATTAACTATGAGTAATAGCGAGGTTCTTTTATGGTTGACTATATTTATGTTTAATTATAAACCTTAATCGATACGCTCTAAACGAATACTACCATCACTAGTGGGGACACGGCGATAACGGATATTGCTAGAGGGTTGAGCAGGTGAAGGGTAGGTATTCGCAGCAGGCGTAACAGTTTGCTGTTGAATCAGCTGTCCCATACGATCAGCAGAGGCTGGAACCAAAGGACGGCTATTGTTATAGCTATTGCTGACGGCATTACCATTACCAACGATAGTGCGATAAAAATTCTGTCCTGCACGACCATCAGCAGGGAAGATGCCACGGCTGGTTTGATACTGTTGAATAGCAGTGCGCGTATTGTCACCGATAATGCCATCAACACCGCCAATATCGTAGCCTGCATTTGATAAGGCTTGTTGAATATCTTTAGACTGCTGGCGACTGATACCTGGATCATTGGTTGGCCACGCGGTAACAAAGTCAGTCTTGCTACTATTCTCACTAGTGATCAAATCAGATAAATGAGCAATCGCTAGCGCATAGCTCTCTGAAGCGTTATAAGAGTAAAAAGTATCGAAGTTCTTGCCCACTAAAAACGCAGGACCGTCTTCACCTGCTGGCAGTAATAAGCCAGCACTACTCAAATCATAGGGTAGCGGACTACCATTAGCAAGCGTCAAACCTTGACCCCGCCAATGACTGATTGACTTTTTATCTTTACGGTTGGAGGCCGCCCAATAGCCATTAGGGAGCTTGACCTCATAACCCCATGGCTCACCTGAACGATAGCCACGCTTGTCCAAGAAGTTGGCGGTAGAAGCTAGCGCATCGGGTACGCTATTGACTAAGTCGCGACGTCCATCTCCATCAAAATCAACTGCCAGCTCCAAAAAGGTACTGGGCATAAACTGCGTCTGCCCAAATGCGCCTGCCCATGAGCCCGTCATATCGCTTGGGTTAATATCGCCATTTTGCACAATTTTTAGCGCATTGGCATATTCACCTTGAAAATAGCTCTGACGACGATCAAAACAAGACAAGGTTGCTAAAGACTCAAACAAAGGCTTCTTACCTAAAGTCTGACCAAAGTTCGACTCCACACCCCATACCCCAAGCACGTGCTCAGCTTTTACACCGTAGCGAGATTCAATACTACGCAGGGTATCTGCCCACTGACGCTTAGCTTGAATACCATCCTCTACGCGCTCTTTATCAACGAGCACTGATAAATAGTCCCAAATATCTTTTTGAAATTCAGGCTGATAGTTCAGCGATTGAATAACGCTAGGATCGGGCTCACTCGGACGGTAGTTATTAAAGGTATAGCTATCAACACCGCGAAACTTGCTTGAGTTCTTGAGACCATCTAAGCATTGTTGGAATTCAGAGTTTGATAGATAAGGCGCATCAGGACGAGCGGCCTGAGCGGTGCTGGCAAGAGACAAGCCAATAGCCGCGCTAAGTAGTGATAAGGTAGACAGTTTGGTCAAACGCATGAAAATATCCTATAAGCATAAGTGATAGCAAAAACGATAATAAAAGTAGAGTTCAAGATGGTTAGAATAGTTTAGAGTAACCAATATTGATAATAAAGAAAAGGCGCAGACGTACTTAGTTACTATAAGCTGACGCAAGAGTGAGGTTGGGAGTTATATATCATAGCCGTCATCAAAAATTATAATAAGTACAATGATAAGCTTATGTCAACTGATGTCGTTTGATTGGATTAAAAGGTCGCATTATTCAATATAGCGTTGCTATACTATCAATAAATGATAATGAAGACGTAAGCGTAACTTTTAATACAGAGTATGGTTTTAATAGTGCATTTGATATTAATTTGTGTTTAAAAAATCCATATGGGCTATTCAATTGTGCTTAGAGGAAATTCATGAGTTACGATTTTTTAAATGCTGAATATGCTTTGATATGGCGTATTGTGCATTGCGACAATATGCCTTGGCTTATCCAAAATGGACTTCATTGTGCCAATACAACACTTCAATCAAATAGCTGGATAACTATTGGTGATAAAGAGTTGATAGATAAACGTAGCACAAGACAGGTGCCAATCGGTAGCGGAGGTACGCTAAATGATTACGTGCCTTTTTACTTTACGCCATTTTCACCGATGTTTTATAATATTTATACAGGGTATGGTGACATCAATAAGGTAAACAACGAAGATATTATCATTTTAGTGGCTAGTCTGCACGACCTGAAAACTGATGATGTTGACTTTGTTTTTACCGATAGACATGCTTATATGCAATACGCAAATTTTTATAAAGACTTAGCGTACTTAAATAATGTTGATTGGAATATTTTACAGAAGCGTGACTTTAGTCGAGATAATAACGATCCACAAAAAAAGGATCGGTATATGGCAGAGGCGTTGATCTATCAGCATCATCCTATTGAGCAGTTGAAGGCAATTGTGTGTTATAGCGAAGCAGTAAAAGTAAAAATTCAAGGATGGTTAAATCAACATAATTCAAATATACGAGTGGTAGTAAGAAGTGATTGGTATTTTTAGTAATATATTTCACTACGCTAGTAGTGATGTCGATCAGTATTAAAAAATAGCATGAGTCTATTTTTTGTTCGCACCCATTACGGTAGCGTGGAAGTAGAATAAACATCACCCAGAAGGTGAACGGAGAGAAGCAATGATTACCTACACGACTGGCAATTTGTTGGAAGCGGATGTCGAAGCGCTGGTAAATACTGTCAATACGGTAGGCATTATGGGCAAAGGAATCGCCTTAATGTTTAAAGAACGCTTTCCCAAAAATATGCGAGAGTATGCTAAGGCATGTGAATCAAATGAGGTACAAACAGGTAAAATGTTTGTCACTAGCACTGATGAGCTGATAGGTGTTAAATGGATTATAAACTTTCCAACTAAGCAGCATTGGCGAGCCAAGTCACAGATGAGTTGGATTGAAGAAGGTCTTCAAGATTTATGCCGTTTTATCATAGAAAATAACATTGAATCGATTGCTATTCCACCATTAGGAGCAGGTAACGGAGGATTGAATTGGTATCAAGTAAAGCCTAGGATTGAACAGGCTTTGGGTGAGTTGGAAGACGTTGATATCATCGTTTATGAACCGACTCTACAATACCAGAACGTCAAAAAGCAAGCAGGTGTCAAAAAGTTAACTCCTGCTAGAGCTTTAGTATTAGAGCTAATACGTCGTTATCTTGTTATTGGTATGGACTGTAGCCCACTTGAAGTACAAAAATTGGTATATATATTAAACCGAAGTACTGCCTCTAGAAGTTCAAAAGATCCTTTTAATTTGACTTTTGAAGTCAATAAATATGGACCTTATGCCGATGAGTTAAGGCACTTGTTGAACAGTCTTGATGGGTACTATCTGAAGTCAGATAAGCGTATTGCAGACAGTAAGGCATTCGATAGTACAATTCGTTTTAATTACGACCATAAAAATGAAGTGCAAAATTATTTAGAAAATCAAGGGAGCGAGTATTTACCCATTTTGAACGCAGTTAGTGAATTAATTGATGGGTTTGAGTCGCCTTATGGTATGGAGTTATTAGCAACAGTTGATTGGTTAGTTTATGAAGAAGATATACCCCCAACACTTAGTGATATTAAGCGAGGACTAGAAAACTGGTTTCGACAGTCTAATAGCACTCAATGGGGTGAGCGTAAAGTTAAGATATTTGATGACCAATCTGTAAATATAGCGATTGAGCGTTTAGCTGGATTTAGTTATTAGTAATTAGATGTTCGAGGCTATAAAGCAAACCCTAATCACTCTCCCAAAACCACATCCAACTCTTCAATAAAGTCATGAATCCGCTTGGCGTTTTTGCCCAAGTCGCTGGCGCCAATGCGTGATTTACTACGGATGTCGACCTCACGCTTATCTCCTTGATCATTGACTCGTATCACTATATCGTCCTTAAAGCCAAACCAAGTTGTGGTATCGGTGGCCTCAATTTTACCCTTATTAACATCAGCATCTACTAAGTCCCAACCTAGATTTTTGGTTGCTTGTTCAATAGCGATAACCAGCTCAGCTTTGGACTGACTATAAGTCAAAGTCTTAAGCTCAGGGTAAGCTTGGCGCTGTTGCTCAGCACTAGCCACACCTGCATAAGTGATCGGGTTTGGCGCATCAGCGCGCAGCGGAGCTACCGCATCAAACTCAGGTGGGTTGTCAAGATCGGTTGAGATATCATGGATAGGCGGGGCGCTTGTCCCTTGTTTTAGCATAGTTACGGGTATTATTATCGCTATAGCTGAGAATATAGCGACGGTCACTGAGCTAGTCAGAGTTATTAGTTTGCGCTTGGATACTATTTGCACCACAAGGACTAGCGCTAATAATACCAGTGCGGCAATGCCTACATATACGCCATACTTAAATCCTGTAAATGCCGTGCCCAAATTAATAACACCAAATCTATGCAAAGGCCCTGATAAGGCGACTAATAAAAAAGCAATAAAACTTATTAGCACGACCAAAATTTTCATCGACTTTCTCTATTGTTTTTTAACAGCCAAACATGCTCAGTGACGCTCATATCGGGATTAGCGTTTAGCGTTGCAGACTTATCTTCAAGCTCAGTGATATTATAATAGTTGCTATAATACTGCTGTACTTGCTCACGACTAATAGAGAATGGCGGACCTGCCCATTCGTTTTGATCGTAATTTAAGGTTAATAGTAGCTGTGGAGCATTGCCACACAGCGCTATGACTTGCTCACTATACTTAACTCGCATATCAGCTGGCATAGCGATAAGTGCGGCTCGATCATAGACAGCATCTATTTGACCGATATCATCAGCACTCAGCGAAAAGATATCGCCAACCCATAAAGATATGCTAGTCGATGGGGCTTGATCTGATAGCCGTCCTACGTAGCATTTAATAGCTGGATTATTAGCATGTTCATAAATAGTCGGCGTTATATGCTGCTCGCTGAAAAAATCTTGCACTGCTGACTCTATTAACTCAGCGCCAACCACATGATAGCCTTGCTCGGCAAGCCACAGCATATCGATAGACTTGCCACACAAAGGCGCAAAGATACAACTGCCTACAGGCAATTCAAGCTCTGCAAAGTAGTTCATCAATAAAGGATTAACAGTAGCTTGATTAAAGCCAATGCGACCTTGTTGCCAGCGCGCTTGCCAAAATTCAGCATTCATACCAGATACCTTTTTATTTAAAGTCTTTTTATTTCAAGTTTCACTATCTATTCAATAGTAACGCCAAAGCGACTAAAAAAGCCAAGCGTTTTAACACTTGGCTTATTATTAAGCTTATCATTAAAGAGGTACTATGGGTTAGCTCACCATATATTTACTAAACTCTTTGCGTAATTTGGCAAGTTTAGGTGGTATTGCAAAGTTGCAATAAGCCTGACCTGGATTACGGTTAAAGAAGTCTTGATGTGCCTCTTCTGCTTTATAAAACTCAACAGCAGGGTGCACTTCAGTAACGATGTTCAAGCCCATATCACGCAATTTATTGATCGTGCGATCGACGGTTGGTTTTTGCGCCTCATCCGTGTAATAAACGATACTGCGATACTGACTGCCGACGTCGTTACCTTGACGGTCTTTGGTCGTCGGATCATGCGTGCCAAAGAACACATCGAGTAGCACCTCTAATGGCATTACAGACTCGTCAAATTCGATTTTGATAACTTCGACATGACCGCTAGTACCGCTACAGACTGCTTGATAATTAGCTGTAGATGCCGCGCCGCCCATATAGCCTGAAACGACGGACTGGACGCCTTTTAATGATAAAAATACTGATTCGGTACACCAAAAACAGCCACCGCCTAAGATAATGGTTTGCATAATTAATCCTATTATTATTGATATTCATTATTAACAAGTGGAATTAAGCAACGTTCACTAATCGTGTTAGCTAGTTAGCTTAATTTTACTTATTTAGAATAGCAAGCAAGCTAATAAACATGGGTAACAAACAGTAATGTTATAATAGGATTTTGCTAATAGTACTGCCCTCTGAAATAGTATAAAAACATTATTAAAAAATGAGCCTTTCCATGAGCCAAACTAATCCCTTATCATCGTCTACTGTGCACACTATCACTGAGCAACCAAACGCTGAACAAAACAGTGCTGTACTACATGACACCTTGTTTACCACGCCGCTCGATAAAGCCGCGCGCTTCTCCTTTGATGAGCAAGTCGTCGCCTGCTTCCCTGATATGATTCGTCGCAGTGTGCCAGGCTACGGTCAAGTGCTGGCGATGTTGCCACTCTTTGCGCGCCGTCATTGCAAGTATCGTCAACAAAACGCTGATGGTCAACGGGTTAGCCGAGTGTATGACTTGGGCTGCTCGCTTGGCGGAGCGACGATGGCGCTAGCGGGCGAGTTTGCTGCTCATGACTTACAGATAAAAGCCGTCGATATTTCACCTGCGATGACTGATGAAGCACAGAAGTTATTGAGCGATAACTATCCTAAGCATGATATCGAAGTCATCACTGCTGATATCAGGGATATTGAGCTTGAGCCTTGCGATATGGTTATTCTTAATCTAACCCTACAGTTCTTACCCGCAGCAGATCGGGTAGCGGTATTAGAAAAGATACATGCGGCATTAAGCGAAGGCGGTATTTTGGTATTGACCGAAAAGACCCATGCCTTTGATGAGCAATACGATGCATGGCTAGTTGAGCGCTATTATGACTTTAAACGCGCCAATGGCTACAGCGAGATGGAGATCAGCGGCAAGCGCAATGCGCTGGAGAACGTGCTAATTACCGATACTTTAGATCAGCATCATGAACGGCTCTCGCAAGTTGGCTTTGCGCGACATTTAACGTGGTTTCAGTTTTTAAACTTTGTGTCGATTGTGGCGTTTAAATAGGGTTTATTTTGAGAGCTAGCAAGGCATTAATATGATTCCATCTATAGCTGAACAAAATATTCACCAAGTGCTAATCAAAAAGATGAGCATACAATCATTTGAGCGATGGTTATATGAAGATGATGTATTAGAGTCTAGCAACCCTGATTTGTATTTTGAATTGATTTCTTTTGATTATAGCTCTGAAAGTAATTTCAAAAACTTCTATGATAGTTTTACGAAATACGTCCATTTTTATAAATTTGAAGCAGACCATATAGCAGAATACTTATACTCAATTATAAATAGAGATGAAGGTTGTAGCAAAGCGATTCATGAGATGTATTATTTATATTATGACGGTTATAAATTTTTTGAAAAGCTAGGGATGATATATGGAGTCTCTCTAATAGACTTTGATACTTTAATAGCAAGTGATAACTTAGACAATATCTTAGATAAATTTTATCCTGATATTATTGACGATGCTAAAAATGTATTAAGTTGGCTAGAAGAAGACAAGATTGTTTTTAAAGATGAGAGTAGTGAGTATGGTGGCTTTGAGTATGATGATTTGCGTAGTGAAGCTGAAGTTTTGCAGGGAAAGGCGTAGAGTTCAATATCTGAAAATATATGTAGCTTGGCTTACTTTTAAGAGATAAATTTGCTCATTAATAATTCTAACTAACCACTAAAAATAAATAGCCCATGACCCGCATATTTCACGACTGTTAAATAACCCAAATCTTGAGGCCAATATTTTTATATTTATCCCTTTTAAATCTAAATTAACGAAAATTGAACTATCTATGACTAACGATACTATCACCCAAGCTGAACGCGAATTATATTTAACTTTGCTGACATTAGCGCAGACGCATCCAGCCGCTTATGAGTGGTTGACGCTATTGCCCGAGTGGCTAATCGCTATTAAAGATAAGCGCAATTATGCTCACGCGCCTGCTTATCAATCTTCTGTTGCACGCCTACCGAATATTAGCGCTGATAATGTGGACTTGAATAGTGCAGCTATTACAATTAATGCGTCAATAAACAATTCTGAGCGCAAGCAAACGTTGGCGCTACTGAAGCAGCTGATGCCTTGGCGTAAAGGACCATTTCAAATCGGTAGCGATGTTATTGAAAGCGATCAAAATGAAGATAAGCAAAGTAAGCCAATAGTTATCGATACCGAATGGCATAGCGATTGGAAGTGGGATCGAGTCGCGGCGCATTTAAGTCCGCTAAAAGGTAGACGTGTATTAGATGTCGGTGGTGGTTCTGGCTATCATGGCTGGCGTATGGCTGGAACGGGTGCAGAGACCGTCATTATCATTGATCCGTCATGTTTATTTTATCACCAGTTTATGGCGATTCGGCACTTTGTCGGGTCAGCGGATGCTTATCGTACCCATTATATCCCCGTACCATTAGAAGCCTTACCTGCGTATAGTCAGCTGTTCGATACGGTATTTAGTATGGGTGTACTCTATCATCGGCAGTCGCCGTTTGAGCATTTGCAACAGCTCAAAGGACAACTGGTAAAAGGTGGCGAGCTGGTGCTTGAAACCTTAGTGATTGATGGCGATGCCAACACGGTACTCGTGCCCCATGATCGTTATGCGCAAATGAATAATGTGTATTTTTTGCCGTCAGTCGCCGCACTAATTGGCTGGCTAGAAAAGGTAGGGTTTAGCAATGTGCGCTGTGTTGATTTGGATGTGACCAGTGTGGAGGAGCAACGTGCGACCGAATGGATGACTTATCAATCTTTAAGTGACTTTCTTGATCCCAATGATAATAGCAAAACGATAGAAGGCTATCCTGCGCCAAAACGTGCCACCTTGATTGCCACTAGATAAATTAAAATTTTAGTTTTGGAGTAGAAATAGAATGCCTAATTCGGCAATGAGCGTATAGTTAATAGATGATTACTAACCAGCGTTGAGCGTGTTCTCACTACTACAATGTTACCAAATCTTAATTCACAGGATTATCTATAAAGGATCTTTGTCATGCCAAAGTTAACCCTAAAACCAGTATCAACTACCTTAGTTAGTGCAGGAGTAATCTCGTTATTGCTGGCAATAATGGGATCGAGCACTGTGCACGCTGAGTTCGATCAAGCAGATGACCCAGACAGTCCGTTTGCAGAATGGGGCTACATGAAAGACGACTGGCAACTGGTCTGTGACAATACTTTGACTTGTCGGGCAGCAGGTTATACAGATGACATGACAAGAAGCGAGAACAATAGGGCCGCGAGCCTATTATTATCGATAAAGGCGGGCGAGAAGACAGCAATAGGGCAAGTACAATTAAATAACTGGGAGGATGCTGAGCAAGAAAAGCTGGTTAATGAGCAGTTAGCGAAGACCAATTTTATGGTTGAACTATTATTAAATGGTCGATCTCACGGCATCATACAACTATCCGCTGATAGGATGGGTAAATTAAGCCAATCGCAAACTCAGCAGCTCGTTAAACGCGCCCGACAAAATACTAGCATTAAATTTAAATCAGGCGATCTATTGTGGCAAGTTTCTGACGTTGGTATGGCAGCGGTGCTATTAAAGCTTGATGAGGTACAAGGAAGAGTTGGATCGCCGTTAGCACTCGTCAGTAAAAATAGTACCACGAGGCAACAGCTTAAACCCGCCAAGTCTATCCCTAAGATTTATGCTGTAGCACCATACCCCATTTCTGAGTATGCCAGTGCAGAAGAAAAAGGCTCAGATGGGCAAAAATATTACCAGCAGCTCAGTGAGCGTTATAGTGAGCAATGGCAAGATAAAATGAGTGCTTGGGTCGCAGCATCTTTGAGCGAATCTGATAAGGATACCTGTAATATCTTAACATCAGACACCCCATGGGTAGATGAAAAAGATAAAATCTGGCGATTTATGCCTATTGATGCTAAGCATACTTTAGCCAGCTTCCCTTGTTGGAGAGCGGCGTACAATACGGGAACGGGTTATTGGCTTATTGCTAATGACTACCCTAGCAAACCTATGCTCATTACGGCTTCTGGTTCAGAATATGGTAATGGCAAGATATTCTCAGCACAAAAGGGTCGAGGTTTAGGCGACTGCTGGTCAACGCAATCATGGGTGTGGGATGGTAAAACTTTTGCCAAAACGCTTGAGCAATCAACAGGCATGTGTCGTGGTATTCAAGCGGGTGGCGCTTGGAATATGCCGACCTACGTGAGTGAAGTTATTCAACCTAATAAGTCAACAAGATAACATCGATTTTCGTCAAAAATTGTCTAATTGGCTATTGAGAGTTTAAGCTATCGTTTTATATAAAAAATATCAGCCACTCTCTAGCCGATATACCATTTTTTGAAGGCAACCTCTAACAACAGCTTGAATATAAAACCAGCAAAGCCTGCGCCTAACGCTAAGAAAATCCAAAAAGTACCCGCACGTCCTGCATCAGATTTTTTAGAGATATCGAACATAATAAACACCAATAGAGCAATAAACATTGGTAATAAAACGTATAGTCCCCAATTGGTAACGGTACTAGCGGCAATAGCAAACATATCATTATCCTATATAGTATTAATGCGCATTATCTTATAATGATGTTTTATGGCAGCGCATTATAGTAAAGCTTTGTAGCACAATCAGCAATGGGAGCTATTATAACGTAGAACCATGTGGCTATAAATGCTTGAAATTAGTAATACGAGCTAAATAAGCGGTCATACGCGACTACTAAGTCATTCTAACCTTGCTATGCTAATATCCTCTTGTTGTTGTAAATAGTCTATACCTGAGATAATTTTGCTACAGTTAGTGCAATAACCCCCAAAGGTTGTTATATTTACAGGTTATTTATATTTTCGTATTATCTATCCGAGTTTACCTTCTTATGTCACAAGCCCAAATCGATACTCTAGCCTCCATTTTTGATGCTGCCACCCAAGTCCTAAAGACACAAGGCGTGTTGCCAGCTGATTGGCAAAATAATAGCCAAATCACTCGTACTAAAGATACTAGTCATGGTGATTTTGCCAGCAATATTGCGATGACTGCGGCCAAAGCAGCCAAGTCTAATCCACGTGCATTGGCTGAAAAAATCGTTGCCGCGCTACCAGAGAATAAAGACATCCGCCAAGTCGATATCGCAGGTCCTGGGTTTATCAATGTGTTTTTGAACACTGAAGCTAAGTTTGCAGTATTGGATGACATTTTTGCTCAGCAAGATAGCTTTGGTTTAAGTGATAAGTTCGACGGTCAAAAGCTGCAAGTGGAGTTTGTCTCTGCTAATCCGACGTCTAGTTTGCATGTCGGTCATGGACGCGGCGCGGCATTTGGCATGAGTGTCGCCAATTTGCTCGAAGCGGTTGGCTATGATGTTACGCGTGAGTACTATGTCAATGACGCTGGTCGGCAGATGGATATCTTGGCGACGAGTACTTATCTGCGCTACTTAGACGCTAATAGTGAAAAAGTAGTATTCCCAGCGAATGCTTATCAAGGGGATTATGTCCGTGACATCGCCGCGACATTAAAACAGCAACATGGCGATAGTTATGTGCATAGCTTTGAGCAAGTTGCTAAAGATGTGCCTGAGGATGCTCAGTATGAGCTCAATGCAGCTGGTGACAAAGAGCTAATATCAGGTGACAAAGAAGCGCATATCGATGGGCTGATTGCCAATAGTAAAGCCTTGCTCGGTCATGATAACTACGAGCTGTTTTTAAATGCTGCATTAAGTGGCATTTTGGCGGATATCAAAGACGATTTGAACGACTTTGGCGTAAGCTATGAGTGCTGGTTCCACGAAAAGTCCATCGATAGTGAGATTGCGCCTGTTCTGCAAGTACTAGATGACAAAGGTTATCTATACGAGAAGGATGGTAATATCTGGTTTAAATCGACGGACTTTGGTGATGA
This sequence comes from Psychrobacter sp. M13, assembly GCF_030718935.1. Classification (NCBI taxonomy): domain Bacteria; kingdom Pseudomonadati; phylum Pseudomonadota; class Gammaproteobacteria; order Moraxellales; family Moraxellaceae; genus Psychrobacter; species Psychrobacter sp. M13. The sequence goes on along the minus strand of NZ_CP132194.1, from coordinate 2,828,328 downwards.
AAAAGACAGAGTCGTGCGCCGTGCAAACGGTCAGACCACTTATTTTGCCTCAGATATCGCTTATCATAAAAACAAATTCGATCGCGGCTTTGATAAAGTCATTAACGTTTGGGGCGCGGATCACCATGGCTACGTGCCACGGGTCAAAGCGGCACTAACGGCCTTGGGCATTGATGAAAACCGTCTGGATGTGGTGCTGGTGCAGTTTGTCGCTCTGTGGCGCGGCGATCAAAAAGCGCAAATGTCATCACGCTCGGGCGACTTTGTGACTTTGCGCGATTTGCGTGCTGAGGTTGGTAATGATGCGGCGCGTTTTTATTATGTCGCGCGTAAGCCCGAGGTGCATATCGATTTTGACTTAGAGCTGGCCAAATCACAAAGTAAAGACAATTTGGTTTACTACATTCAGTATGCTCATGCCCGTGTCTGCCGAGTGCTTGAAAAGCTAGAATCTTGTGGCCTTAGCGTTGATGATAGTGTGGGTGCACAGCATCAAGAGCTACTGATTGCCAATAGTGAAGAGGAGCTCATTAAGCTATTAGCCGCTTATCCTGCGACGCTAATGCGAGCTGCGACAGGCTATGAGCCACATATATTGACTAACTATCTCAAAGAGTTAGCAGCCCTGTTTCATGGTTGGTATGATGGCAATCGTATTTTGCCTATGAGTCTTACCTCAGGTGAGACCCCAAGCGCGGATGAGCTTGAGCTGATGCAAGCCCGTTTGCGTCTATCCAAGGCGGTCAGGCAAGTAGTGGCTAATGGACTTAATTTACTCGGCCTATCAGCACCTTCTAGTATGTAATTGTAATTGATAGCTATTGAAAAACACAGGCTTTAGCTCGATAAAGGGTTTTGAGGCGGCAATAGCGTTAACCTTATAAATGTTATTGCAAATCGTCTAATATCATAAATTAATAGAATGCAAAATCAACATTTTGGTAGGGAGAATCTGATCCATGTTGGCCAAAAAACCTAAAGGCGCGACTCAAAAGCGCAAGACCAGTAGTGTCTCAGGCTTATTATGGATGTTTGTAGGGGCTATCTTGACCCTTATGATCGGCGTGTTTTTGTATTTATCACCACTATTTGACTTTAGCCCCGCAGGCGAGTCTGAGACTGATCGTGATCGGCAAGTTGAGCCACGGGTCAATACTGATGTCGATAATGGTGATTATGAGTTTTATGATATCTTGCCCAATCAAGAAATGGCGACAATACCTGATGAGGCTATTGGCAATTCAAATAGCGAGCAGATAGGTAATATTGAAGCCTTTGAGCCAGATGTAGTGATTACTCAGCCTGAGAGCACTGCTAATAATAATGATCCAGGTAATTTTGGTATCTCCGAGAATACGACTATCGAGCCTACTCGAGGCGCACCAAATAATGCTGGTAGCGGCAATGCCAGCGCTGATAATGATATCGTCATTGTAGAAGAAAACACTACTTATGACGGTACTACGCCTAATAGTAACAGCAGTACCACTAACGCTGGTAGCACCGTAACTCGACCCAATAATGCGACTGCCACAGTACCAAAACCTGCCGCTGCTACTACTTATATTTTACAGATAAATAGCTTTGGCAATGCGGATGAAGCCGATCGCCGCCGTGCGCAAGTACTGATGGCTGGGGTTGATGCCAGAGTAATCAAAAATACGACAGGTAGCGGTGCGCCTATTTATCAAGTTATCTCACGTCCGATGAATAATCGGCAAGTCGTGACCAACGCCCAGCAACGCCTGCAAAATAATGGTATCGACTCAATTATCGTTGAGCAGCGTCGTTAAAATAGAATCAGGTATAAAAAGCGTCAACAAGGCGCTTTTTTTATGCTCAAATATTGATGATTATCTGTGTTATATTTTGAATTACCGAATTAGTAAATGACTAAGCGATAAGTTCTAAAACTCAAATTATTAGACAAAGAGTACTCTAATGACGACTGCTATTTCTACACCACCACCTAGACCTATTAAGGCATTTTTTCAAAAATACTTTATTGATGCTTTTACAGGTATGGCATTAGGACTATTTGTCACCTTAATTGCAGGACTTATCATCTCACAAATCGGTGGTTGGTTGAATTTGCCAGTATTGGTCTCGATTGGTAAGCTGGCATCTGTGCTCATGGGTGCAGGTATCGGTGTTGGCATCGCTTATTATCTAAAAGCACCGACGCTAGTGATGCTTAGCTGCTTAGTCGCAGGGATGCTAGGCGCGCACTCTGAAGCACTAATGGCGGGCACTTTATTTATCCCGCAAGAGGCAGGTCCAGCAACGTTTTTAGCATTGCCAGGTAACCCCATCGGTGCGTACTTAGCCGCTGTATTTGCTTATCGCGCAGGTACTTGGGTAGCGGGCAAGACTAAGCTTGATATCCTGCTAGTGCCTTTATTCGTATGCGCAGTCGCTTGGGCGGTCTGTGCGCTGCTCAATCCGCCAGTAGTCGCAGCTGTTAACGCTATTGGTATCGGTATTCAAGCCGCCACTGAGCTACAGCCCTTATTAATGGGTATAGTGATCGCAGTCGTAGTGGGTATTTTGTTGACGCTACCAACCTCTAGTGCCGCTATTTGTATCGCTATTGGTTTGGGTGGTGTAGCAGGTGGGGCAGCAGTAGTCGGCTGCGCAGCACATATGATCGGCTTTGCTGTCGCTAGTTATAAAGATAACGGCGTGAGTGGTGTCATATCCCAAGGTTTAGGCACGAGTATGCTGCAAATACCCAACGTCCTTAGAAAGCCGATAGTCCTATTGCCCGCCGTGATTGCCAGCGCTATTGTCGGACCGATTGCTACCGTCGTCTTTCAATTGGCTTGTACAGCTACTGGCGCAGGTATGGGTACGGCAGGACTAGTCGGGGTGTTCGGAGTGATTGAAGCCTCTCAAGAGCTGATGGGTGTCACTGAATTATGGACTGCGATCATATTATTGATGTTCGTACTACCTGCTATTATCGCGGGAGTAGTTGCCTATATTATGCGCCGTATGGGTTGGCTCGTCGCTGGTGATATGAAGTTGCCATAATTAGCTTATGTTCGATAAGTAAAAGCCCAGCTAACTTATATTAGCTGGGCTTTTTTATAGCTGAATTTTAATAGGTTTAATAATTAACGACGGACATCTTTCGGTGCATCACCATTTGGCCAGTCTTTATCTTTATTGGCTTTTACGGGACGTGGGAGCTGAGTGAAGTAGCCTGCAATATCGACCGCTTCTTGATCGGTCAGCGTATTACCTTGACCAAAGGGCATCTTGCCTTTAATAAAGCTGGCAGCGGTATAAGTACGTGCCATACCAGCGCCATCGTTAAAGGACTTGTCGCCAGCAACCGCTGGGAAAACGTAAGTGCCGTCATCATTATATTGACCTTCACCGTCAGCGCCGTGACAGACGCTACATTTTTCAGCAAATAGCTTTTCACCATTGACAGTATCTGGCTCTAATGACTTATCCACTTTGACAAAACCGCGACCTTCTGGTGAGACGCCATAAGGCATATCTTTTGATAACCAAGCCATATAAGAGACCATAGCATTCATATCATCTGATCCTAAATCTAACGCAGTACCATTCATAGACCGCTCAAAGCAGCCATTGATACGTTCTTGAATAGTGTTGATACGACCTGCACGAGTACGATAAATAGGATAAATACTTGGCATATTTTGCCATGGTGCGGCAAAAGCTTCTGAACCGTTGGCTAAGTGACAGCTAGTACAATTGAGCTGATTGCCGACATTATCAGGTAGCTCTTTATAAGTATGATTGGCGATTTGCAAGCCACGCCTTACCGCCGCACCGTACTCATCATCTGGGATAGTAGATTCGTCTGGCATTTGAATCGTAGGTTTTGCTCCAGCAGTACTGCCAGTAGCTGCACCTGCAGAAGCTTCAGTAGCCGCTGGCATATCATTCTTTAATTGCTCAGCACGTGCCTCAAGCCCTTGTACGCGAGCTATCGCTGCCGCTTCCTCAACCCGATCAACCGCTTGTATATTTTGCTCATTGCTACAAGCGCTGGCAGCGAGAATAGCCAATATAAGAAGAGAGGGTTTGGCTAGTGAAAAAGATTTCATTGTCATATCCTTATGATAATAAATAATATGTAAACACTTGGTAGTGTGCTACTTTACTAAGTAGTTTTGACAGCTCTTTGTTTGAGAATATCTATAATTTATGACTGATATTAACAGCACTAAATGCTTAGAATGACCAATTGTAGAAGAAGTAAGTATAGGTTTATTTGAATAAACCTATCTACAAAATGGCAAAAGTAAAGACAGTAAAATCATCGATTTTCAATTGTTATTATATCAAAAAATAAGATATAAAATCCTGTAATGTTGTCTCATTTAACAATCATACAACCAATAGGGGCGCTCAAACATTGTCAACGTTTGAGCGCCCCTATTAATTTAACTGGCTTAAGCCTATAAAGTATTAACAAAAATTATAACTCAACGCTTAGTTTTGAGCCTACGAGCAATTTTAGTTGCGCGATAAAGAACCGTTCCATAATTTGAGGGAAAAATGCGTTGAACGGCATCTATTACTTTGGCGTCATTACCTATTAAGCAGCGCGACTGGTCATTAGCAGCAGCTTGTAGGATAACCCAAGCGGCATCATCCGCATCGAATTTTAAAAATTTATTAAAGCTTCTGATAGCCTTGTCACCTGTACCCATACCCAGCTCACTGATACTATCATTACCCCGCGCACTATTAGCGATGTTGGTTTTTATACCGCCTGGATGGATACAAGTCGCCGAAACTCCGCAGCATTGAATGTTTAGCTCTTGGCGCAGACTTTCAGTAAAGCCGCGCACCGCAAACTTGCTAGCATTATAAGCCGACTGCGAGGGTTGAGCGGTCAGACCAAATAGGCTCGATATATTGATAATATGACCGTTTTCTACAGCGCCATCGGCTTGGCTTTGATTAACACTATTCTTTATCAGTGGTAAAAATGCTTTGGTGCCATATACCACACCCCAAAAATTAATGTCCATCACCCATTCAAGCTCGCTGATGCTACTGCCTTCAACAGTAGAGTACAGCGCCACACCTGCATTGTTAAAGATAAAGTTAACCTTGTTATGATCTGCCATCACACTATTCGCCCACTCATAAACCGCCTCTTTATCAGCCACATCAAGTACGGTAATAGTAGTTTTGATATCATAATCCACTAGCATTTCTTGCGTTTGCGTAAGCTCCTCTGGGTTGATATCTGATAAGGCAAGATGACAGCCCATCTTTGCTAGATGAATAGCCAAGGCGCGACCCATACCTGAGCCTGCGCCAGTAATAGCCGCCACATGATCTTGGTAAAAGGGCGCGATGTCTTTAGTTGCTACTGATGTAGTAGGTAAATGCTGGCGTAGTGACGCGCTGGTGGCAGCTAGTGTTTTTAGCATGATAAACCGTTCCTGTTTTGCTAATAATTTATAATGACAAGTTACTTTTAGAGAGTTGCTTTTAATGAGCTACTTTGATAATAATTTACCTTAGCATGATTTCCAATAGCGGTTATCAGGATTAATAAACGCGGCTGTCACTTTCTAAAAAGTATTTTGCAATCTGATTCATAAAATTATGAGCCATAAAAAAAGCGTCTAACATTATAAATGTTAAACGCTTTTACTGCTTTACTGTCAACGTGTTGCTATCAAAACCACATAGACTAACTATGTGATTTGGGCAATCTATGCAATTTTAGGTATTTCACCTTCGTTAATGACTTTTTCATCGACCGTAACGGTTTTGGCGTCTTTCATTGAAGGTAGCTCGTACATCGTATCTAACAAGACGTTTTCAACGATAGAGCGAAGACCACGCGCCCCTGTTTTACGCTCCATAGCTTTTTTGGCGATGGCATCGAGCGCTTTATCGGTAAAGGTAATCTTAGCGCCTTCCATATCGAATAGATATTCGTACTGTTTGACCAAAGCGTTTTTGGGCTCAGTCAATATCTGTACTAAGGCTTCTTCGTCCAACTCAGTCAGCGCGGCAAGTACGGGCAGGCGTCCGATTAGCTCTGGAATGAGACCAAACTTAATCAAATCCTCAGGCTCGACTTTTTGCAGCAGATCTGAGCTACGCTTGCTATCGTCTTTTGAGCTGACATCCGCATTAAAGCCAATACCTGTTTTTTCAGTACGCTGCTGAATGACTTTATCAAGTCCTGCAAACGCACCACCAACGATAATCAGAATATTGCTAGTATCGACTTGGATCAGCTCTTGCTGGGGATGCTTACGGCCACCATGCGGCGGAATAGCAGCAACAGTACCTTCGATAAGTTTTAGTAGAGCTTGCTGGACGCCTTCACCTGATACATCACGAGTAATAGAAGGGTTCTCGCCTTTTTTACTGATCTTATCGATCTCATCAATATAGATAATGCCTTGTTCAGCTTTACCAACATCGTAATCAGAGGCTTGTAATAGCTTTTGTACAATGTTTTCAACGTCTTCACCAACGTAACCTGCTTCGGTCAGCGTGGTTGCATCAGCCATAGCAAAAGGGACATCAAGCAGGCGCGCTAACGTCTGTGCTAGTAACGTCTTACCAGACCCTGTTGGGCCAATCAGTAGGATATTACTCTTAGATAATTCGACCATAGCTTCGTCAGCGCCGATCTTGGCTTTTTTACTATCACGAGCTAGTGTCTGACTGACTTTTAGGCGCTTATAATGGTTATAAACCGCAACGGACAGTGCCTTTTTTGCCGCGTCTTGACCGATGACATACTCATCTAATTTAGCGCGTAGCTCTTTTGGCGTTGGTAGCTTTTTATTGACCCACGAAGTGTCTAATTCGCTATCAGAATCGTCATCGTCTGTGTCGCTATCAGCGATTAAATCTGTGCATAGCTCAATACATTCATTACAGATATTGGCATCGTCAGCCGCGATTAACTGTTTAACTTCTTTTTTGGCTTTACCGCAAAACGAGCAATGCGGGGTTTTATCTTCTGCCATATATCGGCACTCCTGATTTTTAAAGCTAATAATGTTTAGAGCTAATAGTGTTTAAAGCTGAGCAAACTTAGTATCAACTCAGTAATCGCGCTCAAAATTGAGCGCTTTACAGATATAGTATAGGTGACTACTAAATTATATTTTCAGCTCAGCAGGGCGACGCTCTAATACTTCATCGACCAACCCATAATCTTTGGCAGCCGCAGCGCTCATAAAGTTATCGCGATCAGTATCTTTTTCTAAGCGCTCAACAGGCTGACCAGTATGCTCAGCCAATAGACGATTAAGCTTAGCTTTTAGCTCAATAATTTCACGAGCATGAATCTCGATATCTGACGCTTGACCACGGAAACCGCCTAAAGGTTGATGGATCATAACGCGTGAATTGGCTAGGGCATAGCGTTTGCCTTTAGCACCAGCGGACAATAGGAATGAACCCATAGAAGCCGCTTGACCTAAGCAAATCGTCGATACGTCAGGCTTGATGAAGTTCATCGTATCATAAATGGCCATACCTGCTGTGACCACACCACCTGGTGAATTGACATATAAATGGATATCTTTATCAGGGTTCTCAGCTTCTAAAAATAATAACTGCGCCACAATCAAATTGGCCATATTATCTTCAACTTCGCCCGTCAAAAAGATAACGCGCTCGCGTAATAGGCGCGAGAAAATATCGAATGAGCGCTCGCCACGAGCAGACTGTTCAACAACCATAGGAACTAAAGCATTATGGGGAGCTGTCTGTGACATGCTTTGAGCACCTTGAGCATTGTGGGCACTCATTAGCGTATCAAAATGCGGATTGGAGGTAATGCGATCATAATCTGTCATGGAAAAATCCTATTAATAATGCAAAGGTATAATATAAAAATAGATGAGCTAAAAAGCTAATTATCAGTCATTTATTCATGCATCGGTTTTTAGATAATAAAGTTAAGAATATAAGTGCCGTAATAGTAACTTTTTTATTGGCACCTAGTAAATACTTACCTTACAAATGATAATTTATTCCCTATTAATAGGGCGTGCCTACTCATTTATCAAGGGTGAAAGCAGCAAACAGGCAATAAAAAGCTAGAGTAAAAATGCCCCAACAATATTTGTTGAGGCATCATATGAAAAGCTAGTAGCGAATAGCGCTTATTACATTGCTTGCTGCTGCTGTTGCTGCGCAGCTAAGAGGTCTTGATAGCTGACTTCTTTGTCAGTTACTTTACCTTGATCAATCAGATAATCGACGACTTGGTCTTCTAATACTACTGACTCAATGTTCGCACGTTGTTGCTTGTCATTGGTATAGTATTCGATGACTTCACTTGGATCTTCATAGTTCTCTGACGCTTCTTGAATGAACTTCTCAACGCGCTCCTGATCGACTTCTAAGCCTTTGGTATCGATAACACGGGCAACAATGATACCAAGACGGGCCGCACGTAATGCTTGCTCTTCGAACAGCTCATTAGGTAGCATGTCTTTATCGAAGCTATCAGCGCCTGCGCCGAACTGCTGAGAGAAGCGTTGCATCATCATACTACGCTGACGGTCAATCTCTTGCTCTAGCATAGCGTTTGGCACGTCAAACTCGTTCTTCTCAAGTAGCGCATCAAAAGTCGCTTGCTTAACTTGGCTACGAGATGCGCTTTTGATCTCGCGTTCCATGTTTTTGCGTACGTCTTCTTTTAACTTATCAACGCCGCCCTCTTTAACACCGAACAGCTCTAGGAACGCATCATCGATCTCTGGTAATTTAGACTTTTCAACTAACTTAACGTTGATTTTGAACTGTGCTTCTTTACCAGCAAGCTCTTCTGCTTGATAGTCTTCTGGGAAAGTCACATCAATAACTTTTTCTTCGCCAGCTTTCATGCCTTTGATACCGTCTTCAAAGCCTGGAATCATCTGATTGCTACCGATGACTAGTTTGAAGTCTTCTGATGAGCCGCCATCGAATTTTTCACCATCGATTGAGCCTTCAAAATCAAAGGTCACTTGATTGTCTTTAGCTGCCATGCCTTTTTTCTCTACAAACTCTTCACGCTGTTTTTGTAGATTTTCGATCATGGTGTCGACATCAGCATCAGCGACTTTAGCAGTATGACGCTCAACTTCGATCTCATCGATACCTTGGACGTCAACTTCTGGGAAGATCTCAACCGTCGCTTGGTAAACTAAGAAGTCATCTTCAAGCTTAACGTCATCGATATTAGGCATGCCAACCGCACGGATATCTTCAGATTTGATCGCTTCAAATACGGTGTCGCGAATCACATCATTGATCACTTCTTGTTGAATACCAGCGCCGTATTGGCTACGGATATGTGACATAGGCACATTGCCTTTACGGAAACCATCAATCTTGGCAGTCTTAGCCACTTGGCGAATACGACCCTCGACTTTGTTTTGGATTTTTTCGACGGGTACTTTTACGGTTAGCTGAGTTTCTTTATTAGACAGCTTGTTGGTTGTGACTTGTAAATCTGTTGCCATGTTAATTACACCTTTAGAATGAAAATGTCAGACAATCGTGTACTGAGCTCAGATCTCTATGAGCAGATTGCCATTAGAATGAATGGGGGATATCAAAAGCCTGACAGTGCAGATAGCAGTATCAGGCTATAAATATCAATAAATAAAGCGCCAAAATGTCTGATTCGTAGATAAGCGCGACAAATGGTAGCTCATAATAAAATTTTAAAAGTAGATTAGTATAATCTATCTACCAATTAAAGTAAAAGTTATCTATCCGCTTGGCTTTAAGATAAAAGTAAAAAAATGCAAAAAACACCACTTTTAAATAAGTTAGGCTTGCAATTGCTGCAATAATTGCCTGATAGCTTGTCCGCGATGACTGATGTTGTTTTTATCATCTGCGCTAAGACTAGCAGCGCTCGCCTGCAGATCTGCTAACCAAAACAGCGGATCATAACCAAAGCCGCCATCGCCATGTACTTGCTCCAAGATTTCACCTTGCCATAAGCCTTGAGCGATAACCGGTAGTGGATCATCAGCGTGCCGCACCATTGCTAACACGCAAACGAACATTCCTTTGATAGGTATATCTGTATTGTTAGTCCGATTTTGCGCACGGATAGGCTGTAAGTCTGCAATCAGTTTGGCGTTATTATTGGCATCATTGCCATGCTCACCAGCATAGCGCGCGGAGTAGATGCCAGGCGCATTACCCAGTGCGGGCACGCATAGTCCTGAATCATCTGCGATAGCAGGCAATTCGCTGATACGGCTGGCGTGACGGGCTTTGATAATCGCGTTTTCTACAAAGCTTAGACCATCCTCGATAGCGTCCTCGATATCGAGCTGACCTTGTGGAATAATCGTGACATTCAAGTTAGCATCAGTGAATAAGCGCTTAAATTCTGCTAGTTTGCCTTTATTGTTACTAGCCAAAACCCAATCTTGCTTGAATATATTGTTAGCTTCATACGACTGTTGAGAGGTATACATAAAAGTTAAGCCCATGATTTAAAGTAAATAGTTTTATTTTTGTTTTGGATAAATTTTAGGTGTTGTAAGATGGGGTAAAGCTATAACATTCGGTAACGGATAATAGACAAGATTATTGTTATACTAATTGGCAAGCTACAGTGAATTATAGCTTATAGCTTGTAAATTAAAAGTTAACAATATGCAACTTACCTTCGTTGTTGATGAATATTGATAGATATTACCAATATTTAACGATAACATCATTAGCTAAGTTGTTTTTAGGTTGTCTATTTACTTTATAGCAAAGTGTATCGCTTTAACTGGTACTTTGCTCATTCACTAATAATAAACTCAGCCAACTTAGCCTAGTATTTTATAGTTATTATTTTATAATACCTATATTATAAAGGGCTAAACAGCAAGGATAAAATAACTATGTCAAATATTACTTTACCAGAATTACCTTATGCAAAAGACGCATTAGAGCCACATATCAGCGCTGAAACGCTAGAATATCACCACGACAAGCATCATGCGGCTTATGTTAATAAGTTGAACGACTTGCTACCAGGCTCTGGTATGGAAGACAAAACCCTTCCAGAAATCATCGAAGCGACGTCTAAAGATGACAGCAAGCAAGGTATGTTTAACCAAGCGGCACAAGTTTGGAATCATACGTTCTACTGGAACTGCATGACGCCTGAGAACGGTGGCGGCGAACCTACTGGTGATCTAAAAGGCAAAATCGAAGAAGACTTCGGTAGCTATGATAAGTTCCGTGAAGAGTTCAAAAACGCAGCATTGACTCAGTTTGGTTCAGGTTGGGCATGGCTAGTCGCTGATAAAGTTGGTGGCACACTATCAATCGCAAAAACAGCTAACGCTGATACGCCATTGGCTCATGACCAAGTAGCGGTATTGACTTGTGATGTATGGGAACATGCATATTATATCGATTATCGTAACCGTCGTCCTGATTATGTCGATACGTTCCTAGACAAGCTAGTGAACTGGGACTATGCGAACGCAAAATATAAAGGTCAAGATGCTGGTGTTGAAGAGTAAATAACTAGGTTTTTGATTGATAAAAAAGGAAGCTGAGAGGCTTCCTTTTTTTGGTTTGAGGGCTTATGAGCTAATTACTAAAAATTGAATTTATTAATTATTCTGAATCATTGAAAACTAAATTTCTATAGGCTTTGGTAAAAGTGAGTATATGTAGATCTTTATTATTACGTCTATTCTTAGTAATTTCAGGCTCAATTTCATCCCACGTATTAATAATTATTTGCATATACTCTTTACCTCCAACTCTATTGATAGTTCCACAATGCAAAAAGTCTGATAGTTGATCTGGGTGTATGTGTCTTTTTCTAAACCAAAAGAAACCTGATGTTAGGGAGCTTCTCTCACATTGATAGACTAAATCTGAACGACTAGCCTTAATATTAATTGCTTTTTTTTGCTCTAAGAAATCTAGAGTTTCCCAAATTTGAGGCAATATTTGCTCTAACCTGACTATTGGTGGTGGATGAGAACCTGTTACTTCTGAATTTAAATCTGACATTCCCAAACCATGCATTTTGTAGATTGCGCAAGATATACCAGTAACGAATGTTCCTATAGTTTCTTTCAATTCATTAAATTCGAAGTGTCTAATTAATTCAGATATACAAGCCTGAATCGCTTCAAAATCTGCGGCAAGCTCCAAAACATGATGTATATTGGCAGCTTTTCCTTTTAAGGATTTAGAATTATCAATGTTGAACTCTTCGTATTCTGAATATTCATTACTGTTGAGTAGACTATTAAGGATGTAGACATGTTCCTGATTGAGATGCGCTAGTTCGTGAAAGTAGACCCAAGTTAGAGCGCTTATAAACATATTTTTTCTATAGTCTTTCGGTTCAAAATTAGTAGGTAGTATTGATTTATCCAAATGATTCTTGAAGAAAAAACTAAATAATTCATTGTCAAATCCGCTTTCAATATAGGTACAGTATTCATCAATAGCATGATATATCTGAAGTGCTAATCCGTAGTTGATAGTGATGATATCAACTGGTGGTTCATTTAATTTAGACTTTGGTATAGCTGAAGCATTGAAAGCATCACACCTTTTCCATAAAACCGATAAACTTGAGTTAGGTTTAGCATACAAACTTTCATTTAAATCTTTAGTAATGGTTTTAATTATACTCTCTGCAAACTGAACTATCTCAAAGTCTTCCATGCTCTTAACCTTGTCTGAATTTATTTTGATATTTTTCATATTGAATGTTATTTACCATCAACCAACTCCCAACCACCATTCTCATCAATGACCGACTCATCAAACACTCTTTCAAAGCCTTGCTTTATCAATTCAAAGCGTGACGGCTGAGGTTTATTGTCGATAGTAATCACTGGCGCGTCTATCGGTTCAATCGCTTGCCATTCTGAGTTTTGAGCATCTTTATTCGCTAATACAAAACTAAAGAAAGCCGTATCGCCTGCCATCATCCGTAAATCATCAACGACCAATTGTGTACTTTTTTTATCAGAGTTATCAGCAAGCGTTTGCGTTCGATACCCTGTCCATTCCCCAGAGAACCAATCCAGCCTCTTTGCATAGGGCTGGCTAGCGCTTGGTAAATTTGCATTTAGCCTAGTCGAATTATTGTATTGAGTCAGATAACGATATTCAGGCAAACGCTTATCTAAAACACTACCACGCAGCTCAATAAATCTATTTTGCTTATCTTCTGCGAGAGTACGCCACATCAGGATAGTCGGTAATACAGGCATAGTTTTGATACGGACGATATTATCAATATTAGCCGCTGCTAAGGTTTGCTCGGCTTTATCTTGTGCATGATATTTTAGACCTAGTGATAGTAGTAAATAGCTACTACTTACCATAAGCATTATTACTGCCAAACGCTGAAAATTCGCTAATAAACCCTGTTTAAAAACACTAAGACTACGCCCTTTTACTAGTCCAAAGATCATCGCAAAAAGCAGCGGCAAAGTGTAAAGCGGATCGATAATAAATATTGAGGCGATACTGATAGGAGTAATTTGCAAGGGGTCTTGTAACGGCCAAAATAGCTGAGTGCCATAGACCGTGAAGCTGTCTAAAATTGGATGGGTAGTGAGCGCCAAAGTCATCGCCAGCGCTAAGCGTTTACCAGAGTAGGGCAAAGGCATGTCACGCCATCGATGGTAACGGGTGATTAGCCAAGAGCCTAATGTTCCCACTATAGTCAAGACAATTAGCGAATGACTAAAGCCGCGATGATAAGTCATGTTGCTGACAGGATCGCCATAACGAATAAGCACATCCAAATCAGGTAAAGTTCCGAGCATTGCGCCATATAGATAGGCTTTACGGCCTTGATATTTACCGAGTATTGTCCCTTGGACGCTGGCACCTAAGACGATTTGACTGAGTGAATCCATAGGTTTGAGTTGGCTCTTTTAGAATGGGAAATTTGCGGTATTTCGTAGCGTGGGTGGTAATCCTGAAAAGCGTTAAAAAATTGCATTGCAATTTTAGCTTTGCAAGGGAAATTCTTTAAATAGAATTTCCGTAAATATTTCGAAGAATGCAAAGTCGCAGGTTGCCACCCACGCTACAATCTGCCCAAGTTAGAATTGTTTTTATATCGAAATATAAAAAGGCGGGTTACGTTTTATTTGAATTCTCTATGAGAGCTTTATAAAACCAACCACACCCTACGAACCTTGTGCATCAAAATTTTTAAGTCTACAAAACATTAAAATCATACGCTGTTAAAGCCTCTCGCAACATCGCAATATTATAATAAGCATGAGCATTAACCGTGTTTTGAAAGAATATATACAGCGTATCGAAGTGCTCGCGTTGATTGGCAATCGTCTGTGCCCAGTCTTGCATCTCAGGCTTGCTATAGCGATAATCATGGCGATCAGAGGCACTCATCGCGCCCCACCAGTCCAAATTATTACCATGCATACGCAAGTAGCCTGTGCGCTCGGTAAATATTAGCCTTGATGGCGGTAGACCATTCACCTTGGGATAATCAACGCTACACCAAATAATGCCTTGCTGCTTGAAGCTATCGACCACTTGCGGGGTATGCCAACCACTGTGGCGAAACTCTACCGCTAATGGGAAGCCAGCAAACCAGCTGACTAGCTGAGCTAAATACAGTCGATGCTCGCGAGTACGATCAAAACCATGTGGAAATTGCAAAAGTAACGGTGCAAGGCAGTTGGCTTCGATAAGTGGTATCAAGGCTGTGAGAAAAGCTTGAGCGTGCTCTGTAGTACCTTTTCGCGCATGAGTAAAGTCTTGATGGAGTTTTACCGCGAACTTTAACTGGCTGTCGGTTTGCACATAGGCTTTATTAACCATGCCCGCAAAGGCTTTTTGCCCGATAGGCGCGTAAAAGGTGCTGTTGATCTCAACCGCGCCGTATTGCTTGGCGTATTCGCATAAAAAGTCAGTCTTCTTAGTACCAATAGGATAGAGCGTACCAAGCAAATCTATATCGCTATAGCCACCAGTACCAAGATAGACAGTCGGCATTGGATTAGCCGAATTTTGAGTTGCGTCGGTTCGACTTGCAGTATCTTCAATCATAACCTTTTGCCTTTTCTTAAAAGCCACCTTTTAAAAACATCGTCTTAAAACAGAAAAGTAGATAGTGCCATTAACCACAAAATAAATAGTAAGGTTAACGCTAAAAACTGTGCCGCAGAGCCGACGTCTTTACCTATCTTGGCTAAGGGATGTTGCTGGGTAGACGTATGATCGATACTGGCTTCTAATCCCGTATTAAATAGCTCAACGATGATAGATAGTGTGGATGCGAAAAGCAGAATCATCTTTATAGTGATCGCAAAAGGTATAAATATCAGCACAATCAACAATACTAAATTGAGCCAAAAGGCTTGGCGAAAGGCCGCTTCATTTTTATAAGCCGCCATAAAACCATCAGCGGAGTAGCCTGCAGCTTTAACGATACGACCAAACCCTGCTTTACCTTTGGCATCAGCCGCAAAACTATCAGCTGCTAGCGAGCCTGCATTTGGGGTATGTTCATCGTGGTCGTTATGAACGTGTTCATGACTAGGTTCATGATTATGAGAACGGTTTAAATTATTATCAGTCATATTATTTATACCAAACGTATCAATTATAGTTATCAATGATAAGCAGTTTAGCATGAGCATAATTCTAACAAAGCTGTTAGTTAGCCTATTTTTGTTTGATTTTTAACACAGCTATAAGAGTAGCTATTTATTACGCGCCCATAGCCAATCAATAAGCTCAAGTAGCGCACTGTTTTTACTAGCACTATTAATATCAACGCTATCGTCAGTACTAGTATTCAGCTCACGTATTATTGCGCTGCGACCTTCGTTAAATAACGATTGCGCGTGCTCTTTGGCCTTCTCAACACCCATTAGTTTTACGTAAGTCGATTTATCTAACTTTTCATCGCTGCCGACAGGTTTGCCTAAATCATCGGTATTACCAATCACGTCCAATATATCGTCTTGTACTTGAAAGGCGAGACCGATATGCCCCGCGCACTCTTGTAATGCCATGCGTTGTAATGCAGTAGCGCCTGCGCAAATGCCGCCCATCAGCATTGCCGCTTCAATCAAAGCGCCTGTCTTATCACGATGGATTGCCTCTAGCTCATTCTGCATTATCCCCGCGCTCGCTTCAGCATTTAGATCGAGCATTTGACCTGCCACCATACGTCGCGCACGTGGCGCAAATACTGCCAGCAAGCTACTGGCGATATGAGCATCAAAAGGCGCGAAGGTCTCAACCTCAGCAGTTAGTATTTCAAAGGCCAAGGTCTGCAACACATCACCTGCTAGCAATGCTGTCGCTTCACTAAAGACAATGTGACAAGTCGGCTGCCCACGGCGCAGCGCATCATCATCCATACAGGGCAGATCATCGTGTACCAACGAGTAAGTATGCAATAGCTCAACGGCTAACGCGGCACGCCTGCACATATCATAATGAATTTCGCTATTTAATAAGTCATCCAACCCCGTTTCTATATTTAAAGTAGCGCTATTCAAATCAGGCGTTTGAGAGCTGTCCTTTGCGCGGTTATGACTGGCCTCAACGCTGACAAAACTACTAGCCACTAGCAATGGACGCACCAGCTTACCTTGTCCCGTCATGACATAACGACAGGCCTCATCCAGCGGGCTTGGCAGCTGAGCATAAGCAAACAGCGCCTCAATATCTTGCGCTAGCTGGTTACGCAAAGCATCGTGCAGCTGCTCAAAAGAGTCAGAAGGAATAAATCGCGGTGCAACAGAGACGGTCATAATTCGAGCCCAGTTGAAGTAAGAGAATAAAAATAGGGTAGTTTAGCATGATAGCCAATACTGCCTATATGGCTTTTATTCATACCTTGATAGTTCTAGCTATTCTTTGATGTTTAAAGTCATAGTAATGATACTTTTCTGCTATTTATCTTTACTCATTGATGATTTAACTTGTTAGCTGAATATGTTTTTATAAAGCAAGTGTGATCTTTATAGCGTTCTAAACGAGTGGCTATTGCTTACTATTTATGATTACTCATTAAATAGTGACTTGTGCGTTTGGTTTTAGCTTGTGACAGTTGCTACTATAATCCCTACACTAATTGACGATGACAGCTTATCGAAGATGATTTTATTCTTTGAGCTAAACAATTTGTACTGAAAATTTTTATTAATAATAACGAGCTACTTTACTTAAAAAATAGGTTTGTTTTTTAACTTGATGAGATAGCTTTTAATACATAGCAAGGAGTTCCAAATGGTATATCAAGGAAATCGCATTACCGTGAGCATGCTAGAGGATGGCATCGCCAACATGCATTTTAATGCAGAGAATGAGAGCGTCAACAAGTTCGATCTTGAAACCAATAAACAGCTTAGCGAAGCGGTTAGTGCGTTAGAGAAGTCTGATGACGTTAAGGGCTTGATCGTCACCTCAGGTAAAGGCGTCTTTATCGCTGGAGCAGATATCACAGAATTTGTCGCTTCATTTAAAAATTCAGAAGAAGACATCAAAGCTTGGGGCATTAAAGTCAATGGCGCTTTCAATCGCTTTGAAGATCTGCCTTTCCCGAAAGTAGCGGCTATTAACGGCGCAGCACTGGGCGGCGGTTGTGAGATGACGCTGGTTTGTGAATATCGCGTTATGAGCGACAAAGCCATCATCGGTCTACCAGAAACCCAGCTAGGTATTTTCCCAGGCTTTGGTGGTACGGTACGTAGTTCACGGGTCATCGGTATCGATAATGCGCTTGAATTGATCGCTACAGGCAGCCCTAAAAAAGCCCTTGATGCGCTAAAACTAGGCTTAGTCGATGCAGCAGTTGCAGCAGATGACTTGCAAGATGCTGCCATAGATTTGGTCAAAAAATGTATCTCAGGCGAGATTGATTGGCAAGCTAAGCGCGAAGAAAAACTAAATCCAGTTAAGTTAAATCCGCTAGAGCAAGCGATGGCGTTTAACAGTGCTAAAGGCATGATCTTCGCTAAGGCCAATCCTAAGCAGTATCCAGCGCCAGCATTAGCTATCGAGGCAATTGAAAAGCACGTTAATTTGCCACGTGATGAAGCTATTGAAGTTGAAGCGACTTACTTTGCCAAAGCAGCTAAGACTCCACAAGCAGAGAGCTTAGTAGGTCTATTCTTGAGCGATCAATTGGTCAAAAAATTGGCCAAAAAGCATAGTAAACAAGCGCATGATATTAATGAAGCTGCCGTACTAGGCGCAGGCATCATGGGTGGTGGTATCGCCTATCAAGCCGCCAGTAAAGGCTTGCCAATCATCATGAAAGATATCAAATCTGAGCAGTTAGATTTGGGTATGGGTGAAGCCAGTAAGCTATTAGGTAAAATGGTCGACCGTGGCAAAATGACTCCGACCAAAATGGGTGAAACGTTAAGTCGTATCCGCCCAACACTTAACTACGGCGACTTTAGCGATACTGATATCGTTATCGAAGCGGTCGTTGAGAATCCAAAAATTAAGCGTTCAGTGTTAAAAGAAGTTGAAGGCTTAGTCAAAGACGACGCTATCATCGCCTCTAACACCTCTACTATTTCTATCACTTATCTAGCGGAAGAGCTGGCACGCCCAGAGAACTTCGTCGGTATGCATTTCTTTAACCCTGTTCACCGTATGCCACTAGTAGAAGTCATCCGTGGTGAAAAGTCTTCTGAAGCAGCTATCGCAACGACTGTGGCGCTAGCAACCAAAATGGGCAAAACGCCTATCGTGGTCAATGATTGCCCAGGTTTCTTAGTCAACCGTGTACTGTTCCCATATTTTGGCGCTTTTGATTTACTGCTTAAGCAAGGCGCTGATTTCGTCCATGTGGATAAAGTCATGGAAAAATTCGGCTGGCCTATGGGCCCTGCGTACTTGATCGATGTGGTTGGTTTAGATACAGGTGTACATGGTGCTGAGGTGATGGCAGAAGGCTATCCTGATCGCATGAAAGCCGACTATAAAGGCGCTATCGAGCATCTATATGACAACAAACGCTTAGGTCAAAAGAACGGCGTTGGTTTTTATAAGTATGAAATGGACAAGCGCGGTAAGCCGAAGAAAACCCCTGATGAAGCGACTTATGAGCTATTGAAAGCCACTACTGATAGTGAAAAGCAAGCGTTTGATGATCAGGCTATTATTGATCGCACCATGCTAGCGTTCTGCAATGAGACGGTACGCTGCCTAGAAGATAATATCGTCAGCACGCCAAGCGAGGCGGATATGGCGATGATTATGGGCGTTGGTTTCCCACCATTCCGTGGCGGACCTTGTCGTTATATCGACCAAATGGGTCTTGATAACTACTTAGCACTGTGTGAGAAATACGCGCATCTTGGCAAAGCCTATGAAGCCCCACAAAAAATACGTGACATGGCAGCCGCTGGTGAGACGTTTTACGCCACGGCATAATGCGCACACTCAATTAGGATAAATGTCGCCAGCTTATTTTTAGATCAAAAACAAGCTGACGATCACTAATAAAAATTTAAAAGGAAAATTAATATGACAACTTTAAGTCCAAATGATGTGGTCATTGTCGATGGCGTACGCTCAGCGATGGGCAAAACAAAAAATGGTATGTTCCGTCATGTGCGTGCTGATAGCTTATCAGCAGAATTAGTTCGCGCGTTAGTTGAGCGTAATGATTTCGATACTAATGATGTCGAAGATATTATCTGGGGCTGTGTTAACCAGACTCTAGAGCAAGGCCTAAATATCGGTCGTAATATCGGTCTATTGGCTGGTATTCCAAAGACTGCTGGCGGTCAAACCGTTAACCGTCTATGTGGCTCATCTATGCAAGCCCTGCATACTGCTGCTGCGCAAATCATGACTCAGCAAGGCGATTTATTTATTATTGGTGGTGTTGAGCACATGGGTCACGTCGGTATGATGCATGGCGTTGACTTAAATCCAGCGGCCTCAAAGCACTACGCTAAAGCCTCAAATATGATGGGCTTGACCGCTGAAATGCTTGGTCGCATGAATGGTATTACTCGCGAAGAGCAAGATGCATTCGGTCTAGAGTCGCATCGCCGCGCGTGGGAAGCGACTACTGAAGGTCGTTTTAAAAATGAAATCGTCGGTATTGAAGGTCATGATGAAGCGGGTCGTTTGCAATTATGTACCGTTGATGAAGTAATTCGTCCTGATGCGACGATGGAGCAAATGCAAAAGCTACGTCCAGCGTTCGATCCTAAAGGGGGTACGGTAACAGCGGCAACTTCATCAGCATTATCAGATGGTGCATCAGCGATGCTAGTGATGAGCGCCCAAAAAGCTAAAGACTTAGGTCTTAAGCCACGCGCCCGTATCCGCAGTATGGCAATCGCTGGTTGTGACGCGGCTATTATGGGTTATGGCCCTGTACCAGCTACGCAAAAAGCGCTAAAACGCGCGGGCTTAAGTCTTGATGATATCCAAACTATTGAGCTAAACGAAGCCTTTGCTGCGCAAGGACTATCAGTACTCAAAAACTTAGGTCTGACGGACAAGCAAGACATCATCAATGTCAACGGCGGTGCGATTGCACTTGGTCATCCGCTCGGTTGTTCAGGCGCGCGTATCACGGTGACTTTGCTAAACGCAATGGAGCAGATGGATACCGAAGTTGGACTAGCAACTATGTGTATCGGTCTCGGCCAAGGTATCGCCACTATTATTGAGCGTGTGTAGATATAAAGTTTAAATTTTCGAATCAGTTTATTGCCTAATTTAAAGCCTTTGATCTATATGATTGAAGGCTTTTTTATTTTCTGTCAATAGTAAACCGACGCAGCTAGGCTCGTTATAAGTTGTTACGATAGGTTATCCTCGTTGACGTCCTCAACAAAATGTGACTAAATGAGAAGGAGCATAGACTATAAAAATAAACTGATCTGTCGCTATCTGCTACAGAGGTACAAGGAGTGTATTATGTCCACTATGATTATTGACCGTACTTACCGTATTGCCCGTGAAAACACCCAAGCTATGGTTATTGACGTTCAAGAGCGTTTAACACCGCACATTCATGATCATGAGAATATCGTCAAAAAAATAGTAATACTCGTTAAAGGTCTGCAAGCCTTAGGTGTTCCTATTATGCTGAACGAACAATATAAAAAAGGCTTAGGCGAGACGCTCCCTGAAATTCGTGAGCTGTTAGAAGAAAAAAACAGCAAAGGCTTTGAAAAGGTCACTTTTAGCGCTTGTGATAATCCTGATGCTTGGAATCATCTAGCGCAGCAAAATCGTAGTATCGTGCTGTTATTTGGGGTGGAGTCGCATGTTTGTGTGCTTCAAACCGCGCTTGATTTACTTGATCAAGGTCTGCAACCTGTCATTATTGGTGATGCGGTAGGTTCTCGTTTTCCCTATGATAAGAAGCTAGCACTACGTCGTATTCGCCGTGCAGGTGGCATCATTACTACGGTTGAGACTGTATTGTTTGAGCTATGCCGTTCAAGTCAAGACCCTGCTTTTAAAACGATTAGTAATTTAATTAAATAATGAATTGAATATATAAAGTAGGTCACAGCGATGAGTAGGATAGAGCCGTTTAGTGTTAAGAGCTTGTTGGCGGTAATGCTCTCAATAGCTTTATTAACACCAGCTATAGCTGCTAACACGATTAGCAGTGGTGATAAACTAGCTGTTGATGCTAAAAAGCAAATCGGGGTCACAACTAGCTATGATCCTACTTATCGCAAGCTAGACTTTCCGCGCGGTGATGTGGCGCAAAATACGGGCGTCTGTACCGATGTAGTCGTCCGCGCTTATCGCTTGCAAAATATTGACTTGCAGCAGCTGATCAATGTCGATATGAAAGCCAATTTCTCTGCTTATCCTAAGATTTGGGGTCTCAAATCCACTGATAAAAATATTGACCATCGCCGTGTACCCAATATCGAGACTTACCTTGAGCGTCATGGACAGAGTTTATCGATGACTGATAAGGACAGCTTTAAGACAGGTGATATCGTCTCATGGCGTTTGCCCAATAGTAATTTGCCCCATATTGGTGTGGTTTCAGACAAAAGCGCGGATGATGGTACGCCACTTATTATTCACAATATCGGACGTGGCACTCAAGAAGAAAACATTCTGTTTGCTTATCCTATTCATGGTCATTATCGGTATTGATAAGGTCTTACCTACAATTTTTTTAAATAAAAAAAGCCGCTAGCAGTTTCATGTTAGCGGCTTTTTCAGACAAAATTATTAATAACAAAAGCTTTATTCTGCGTTTGCCAATCCTAAAAGCTCACCCATCTCAACTTTAGTATTAGCACTCATACTCTCTTGCCAATTCGCTTTCGCGGCCTTTGGCAAAATCACAATAGCAGTTGAACCTAGATAAAAGCGTCCAAGCTCATCGCCCTTTTCAAGCTTTATCTCATGCTGCTCTAGCTGAATATCTTTAGTACGCGTAATTTTACCCGTCGCTACGGTTTCGATACCTGCAACAATCATCGCGCCAACCATTACTACCGCAGCTTTGCCATATTCTGTATCGAACATACAGACTAAGCGCTCGTTACGTGCAAACAAATCAGGCACGTTAGCGGCTGTGCTATTATTAACCGAAAATAAAGTACCAGGCACATAGCGAGTGGTGGTCAAAGTGCCAGCGAATGGCATATGCACCCGATGATAGTTACTTGGCGCTAGATAGACGGTGGCAAAGCTGCCATCGGCAAAGTAATCGCCATCGTCAGTATTGGCTAGTAATTGTCCAATCTCGTAATAGCGTCCTTTGGCTTGCAACAGTTTGGTATCTTCTATTTGCCCCAATTGTGAAATGACGCCATCAGCTGGGCTGACGATACCTTGCGCAGTCTTATCAATAGGGCGTGCCTCGTCTTTTAGCTCACGAGTAAAAAAGTCATTAAAGCTCTCATAGGCATTAAAGCTTTGGCGCTCATACTCATCCAAGCTGACCCCATAAGCTTTTGCAAAGCTACGAATAAAGGCTTTTTTGACCAAAGGGTGACGACTAGAGGCTAGACGACCAGCGACGCGGCTGAGTTTCTGTTGTGGGACAAATTGCTGAATAGTAGTGAATAATGACATAGTAAGTTACCAAGATAATTTTAAATAAAGTTGTAAATAAGAGTGAATGACAATGTGGCGTATTTTATCATGGTCAGCGCTACTCGTATGCGTGTAATTGGTTAAAGGCAGTTTAATATAAGGACAATTTAATGAAAGCACTTATTCAGCGGGTCAGCTCTGCTAGTGTCAAAGTCAACGGGCATAGCGTTGGCGCAATCGAACACGGTATCTTGGCTTATATCGGTCTAGGCAAAGATGACAACAGCCAAAGCATGCAGCGTATGATCGATAAGATCTTGACTTATCGTATTTTTGAAAATACTGAAGATATTAGTAAACTAGGCAAGCTTGATCAGAACTTGCAGCAAGTGAAGGGCGGACTATTATTAGTATCGCAGTTTACGCTAATGGCAAGAACTGATAAAGGTCGCCGTCCTGACTTTGGTCGTGCGATGGCCCCTGATATAGCGCAAGCTTTATTTGCTCAGATGATAGCTTATGCCAAGACGCAGCATCCGCTAGTAGCTACGGGTGAGTTTGGTGCTAATATGCAAGTTGCGAGTGTCAACGACGGGCCGTTAAATTTCTTATTAGAGACTTAATATATAAGCTAGTCAAAGTTTTCAAAGTTAACGTTTTTATCGCTAGTTTTTTATTAATAAAGGATAAGGATTGACCGCGCTACCATTGATATATATTCCATAATGCACGTGTGGCGGTGTGCCTTTGGCGTTGCCGCTATTGCCAACATAGCCGATGGTGTCTCCCGCCTCGACCCAATCATTAACGCTAATATCAGCGTAGTCCTCTAGGTGTGCATAATAATGCCCTGCGCCACCAGGCCCGACGATGACGACCACGCGACCGCCTAGAGTATTCTCACCTACCTTGCTGATAATGCCATGTGTGGTGGCTTGTACGGGTGTATTGCGCTCAGCAAAGATATCAATGCCCTCATGAGAGCGACCTTGGCTACGAGCCGCGCCCCAAGTATCCGCTAAGCTCTGCCCAGGTAATGGGCTAGGTAAGCTATTATCTACAGGGAGCTCTTCTTGTAATAAATTAACCCGTTGCCATTTACTTTCGATCAAGGTCTGTGTTTGCAAGCGAAAAGTTGGCCATAGCTTGTCAAATATAAACAAAAGCGCAAATAAAAAAACGGCTCTTAGTAGTACACTGAATATCCGACTAAAGAGCGAAGGCTTTGGCGGTTTTGGCGGCACTGGTAAGGGTGGCGGTGTTGATGACTCGTTAGGTAGCATTGATTCGCCTTATTTACTCTTAAGTAAAGGTATAGAATGTTATTCTATAGAATATGTGCCAAAACTTTAAATGGTGTTTGGTAAAAGAGATAGGTATTTGATGAATGACTGACATAGCAACCGCGCTGATTATCGATACAGAGACCGACCGAGGCGGCGACCCGCGACCTATTCAAGTGGCGACTATCAATGTTGCTACAGGCTTTGAGTGGATGCAGTACTTTAATAGTGGCCGTGCTATATCGCCTGTGGTGATAAAGGTGCATGGTATCACCGACGAGGATGTGGCTGGACTTGAGCCGTTTAATATTGATGAGTTTGAGCTGCCAGAGTATCTAATTGGTCATAATGTACGCTTTGATTGGCGAGTCATTGGTCGCCCAGTGGCCAAGCTGATTTGTACCGTTAGACTGGCGCGTGTGGCCTTTCCAGAATGGCGCTATTATGGTCAATCAAAGTGTATCGAGCAGCTAATAGGTAAAGGCGAGGCGAGCAAAATGACTATCGCGGCGCACGATGCTTTGGGTGACGCGCGAATGTGTTACCTGCTATATAAAGCCTGCTGCGAGCGCCTTGAGATTGAGCCGACTGATTTTGCTGCTGCCCATAAAATATCGAACAAAGCCAGTCCGACAGGCAAGATGCCCTTTGGTAAGCACAAAGGCAAGTTAATAAAAGAGGTGCCTATCGACTATATCAAATGGATGCTCGCCAATATTCATAATTTGCAACCCTCATTGCATACCGCTTTAACCAAGCGTGTTGCCGCTGAAAATCTAAAGTCTACAGAAGACCCTATCAATTAAAACTTTATAATATTCAAAGTGAACTCTAAAGGTTAGTGATAGCCAAACAAAACAAGGATGTCATCTACAATGGGTATCACTGAAGCTGCATTATTTTGGGGGTTTTTGCTGGTTTATGGCGTGATTATGTATGTGCTATCACCCAAAAGTAAAAGTTCAGAGTCGTTCTACAAAGGGGTCGATGAGCAAGGTAAGCCCGTTGGTCAATGGGCACTGACTGCTAGTATTTTTATTAGTTGGATATTTGCCAAGTCAGTGACTAACGCGGCCAATCTAGGCGCAACCTATGGGGTCGTCGGTGGCCTCGCTTATGCCAGTTATTGGCTCTCTATTCCCGTAGCGGGCTATGTGATTTATCTGATTCGTACGCAGACGGGCGCGCGTAGCTTACAAGAGTTTTTGACTTCGCGCTTTGGACGGCTAGCGTCATTAGCTTTTGCCGCGGCTATTTTGATTCGGCTCTACAATGAGATTTGGAGTAATACTGCGGTGGTCGGTGGCTATTTTGGTCTGCCTGGACAGTGGCAGTATTATACAGCAGCGATGGTCTTTACAGGCTTTACCTTAGCTTATAGTTTAAAAGGCGGGCTACGCTCCTCTATATTTACCGATGTCATTCAGACCTTTGTCTTTGTATTCTTTTTAGGCGCGGTCATATTTATGATCTTGCCCGCTAATGATCCGAGCGCTTTATTGCAGTCGGGTAGCTTTCGACTGAATGGTGGTGTAGATTTATTATTAGTGGCTTTGCTACAGCTGTTTAGCTATCCTTTTCATGACCCAGTATTGACGGATCGCGGCTTTGTAAATAATGAAAAGACCATGCTCAAGAGCTTCGTAGTCGCAGGGTTATTAGGATTTGTAGCGGTATTTGTTTTCAGCTTAGTAGGAGTACATGCGCGCTTAAACGGTATCGATGCGATGGGCAATGCACCTGTCGCTGTTGGACGCTCGCTAGGGCTGGCGGCGCTGTTTTTTATGAGCGTAATTATGATGACCTCAGCAGGCTCGACGCTGGATTCTACTTTTAGCTCGTTAGCTAAGTCGCTAGCGGTAGATTTGCCAAGGCTTGCGCAGCGTAGCATTCAAAGTCTACCCAGTGTAAAAGTTGGTGCTGGCGTCATGATTATTTTTGCTCTACTGGGTAATATACCTATGTTTGCAGGTACTGATATCCTGCTGGCGACGACTATCTCTGGCACTATGGTTATGGGGCTAGCGCCGGTATTTTTGTTTTATAAGTTTACCAGCTGGTCACCGTGGAGCTTTCATTTAAGTTTTTGGACGGGTCTGATGTTAGGGGTAGCATTAGCCATTGGCGCTGTACCCCAGAGCTGGGCTATAGGCGATGGTGATTATGCCTTGCTATTAGGAACGAACGCTTGGGGTATCTTGCTATGTACCCTAGGATTTTTTATACCGTTAGTACTGTCTCGTTTGCGTGATAAACCTGTGGTAAAAGCCAATTAAAATAAGGCTAATGCGTTTTAAACCAGTCTACTGCCATTTGCCAAAGCTCAGGCGCTTGTGCATGAGTCTTACGACTAAAGAAACGCATGTGTCCTATGCTATTGACGCCTAAGGCCTTGGGGTCAAGGTAGTGCTTTTCTACAGGCATGTTTGGGAATACTCTGATCATATCGTCGATGTTTTTACTATTAGCGATTTCATCATCACTAAAGCCTAGCCAAAGCGCAGGCATCGCAACTTCATCATAAAAGTGACTATGCACGGTTTTGCCAAGTGCAGTCTGTATATAGCCTGAGCCATTGCACCACTCACGCCACTGTCTGGCAACGCCTCGTGGTAGTGGCTCGCCCATGCCGATTTTGTCCGCTGGCGTATAGCCCAAAGTTAGATTACTTAGCGGTATAAAGACATCCATAAAGCCCATTGCTTTGAGCTTGTAGGGCATGTCCATATTAGCGATGCATCCTGATGAGCAAGCGACATTGAATACCGAGCTAATAGCACTATAATTAGGCATCAAGCCAATGAGCTGACCACCTGCACTATGACCGATCAAATGATATGAGGCATCAGGGAACTCATAGTGCAGGGCATCGAGCACCGCTGGCATGTCATGACGACCCCAGCTAATCAGGGAAGCATCACATTTTTTCAAATCAGTGGTCAACGACTCACCGATACCTTCATTATCAAAAGTAATCACTCCGAAGCCATGCCCTGCTAAAAACTCAGCAAAATGATGATAAAACTGGCGCTTAATACCTGTTGCTGGTGCTATCATTATCGCGGTCTTGATCTGATTTCGAGGACGATAAATAGTAGCTGCCAGCGTGCGGTTGCGTTCAGTCATTATAGTTAATGAGTATGTTTTTATAGTCTCATTGTTATTCATAGCTTCTTTGGTATTATATTCTTGCTGCAAGTTGTGGAATGATTCATTATCTGACATAGTTATATCCTAAATTGCCTGAGTATTGAGCGCTAGCATGTAGTGATTACGTAGTGATCAAGCGTTGCCAATCAGTATTAGTATGGCTTATGGTAAAATAAACGTAGCCTAATTTTAACCAATAATCCAATCAACCAGCATAAAAATTAATATCATCACAGTCATAGATAAAAATGATACTAGAATTAAAAAAAGCACGATATCTAAAAAAATTAAAATTAAAATTTAAAAACTAAACTAAGGGCACGACATGATGCAAATGAAAATCAATAACGATACGTATGAAGTAATAACCAGTCACGATATAGCCAATATAGAACAAGCAGTCGATAAATCAAGCCTTACTATGCCATTAGTAGCCGTCTATTGTGGATCGCGCTTGGGCAATGATGAGGTTTATGAACAAGCGGCGCGTGAGCTAGGTAGCGCGCTTGCAAAGAACGGCTTAGGGCTAGTCTATGGCGGTGCTAGTATCGGCTTGATGGGTGCGGTCGCTGATGGCGTAGTCGATGGTGGCGCACAGGCAGTAGGCGTTATCCCAACCTTTATGCTCAAGCATGAGATCGCTCACGAGGGCTTAACGCGTCTGCATCTAACGGATACCATGCACACTCGCAAGACGGTTATGGCGGAGTATGCGAATGCCTTTATTACCCTACCAGGTGGCCTAGGTACTCTAGAAGAGATAATGGAAATTGCCACATGGCGACAGTTGTATCAGCACGAAAAGCCGATGATTATTCTCAATATTAATGGCTTTTATGACAGTCTAATTGAGCACCTTAAATTTACCACTGATCAGGGCTTTATGAAGGCTGAGGATCTTGAGCGTTTAGTGGTCTGTAATAGTATCGCTGAGGCGATTGAGCTACTACAGACGATCGTAACTATTGATGAAGAAGTAGACACTAAGAAGATGGTGGGTAACTAAGTAAATTGGTAAGCAAATTGACAGTTTAAACGAAACGGTCAATTTGAATGGTTAATGACAGTCAGCTAATAAAAGGGCTTAGCGTATTACGCTAAGCCCTTTTATTAATAGTAATTATATATTCTACGGCCTAAACCATCACTGGGGTCAAATCATCTAACGCTACATCATGAACACTATGATTGACCTCTGCCATACGAGTAGGAAAGCCGCGTTGTTCAGCCAATACTCTAGCAGCGCCATCGATAGTCAAGCTATCATTGTGCTCTAGATATTGCCAATTATGAGCATAACGATCTTGATTAGCAGGTAAATTGCTCTCTAATAGGTCAAGCTCAATCAATTGCTCAACGATCTCATCAGCAGCAATCAATGTCGATGATGCTTTGACGTTTTCAGCGCGTGCATAATGCAAGTTAGGATAGAGACTGACATCCGCCACTCGTAGAGTATCATCTTCACCTGGAATTTGCTGACCACCATATAAGGCATTGCCTATGGTACGTGCACTATTAAAACTCGGTACAAATTCAGCAACATAATCGATCGATTGCTGACTACGCGCTTGTAGTGGCGCTTTATCCCAGCCATCTTCGATGTAGTGCACATACTGTGCAGGCAGCTTAGGTTGTGAGCTATCCTTAGTAGAGGCCACCAAGCCATCATCAAACAGAGTAATAAATTTACTCATACCATGAATCTGGAAATAACCGCCAGGGTATGGCGTCAACTGCGCCATACCCTCAGGAGTACCACGCGCACCATATACAATAATCTCAGGTATTTGCCCACCAGCATCATCCCAATGCGTAATGTATGAGGATTTAAACTCTACCATACGTGTGACATCGACACCGACCATATCATCGATAATACCAGTACGAAAGCCACAAGCATTGACTAGATAATCGACTTCTATAGAATCAGATTGTGCTGTATTTTTTGCGACATCATTATTAGCGTCACTGCTGGTATCGTTATTATGCTTAAAGGCTTGAGGACTTTGCTGATAGTCAATGCGCCACTTAGAGACATGATGATTGGCATTGCTACAGTCACTGCACTCAACAGCTACTACTTGCTCAACTTTGGTATCGGTAAAGACGTGAGCATTATCATAGCCATCTAACGCAAGCTGAGCTGATGCTGCCAAGCGAAAGATATTCCAGCCGTACTCTTGCACCACAATCAGCGGATATTTGACTTTATTTAAATCTAAATATTTGGCAACAGGTATGACCCATTCATCGACAGTGCTAGGCACAGCGACTTGCTCGCGTCCGGATAATTCAATGAGCTGCTCATGGCTGTAAAGCTGATAGTAGTCTTCAGGCTCACCCAATACTTTATTATTAGGATCTTGCTCAATAAGATCACGATAAGCTTGGGTCAATATATCTAGACGCGGCAGTAGATCCTCAGGCATGCCTTCATCACGAGTAGGCACGGCGAACACAGTAGGGCGCACGTCTATGGTATAAGGATAAAGACGTAAAATATCGATACATTGCTTAAGTAGTGCGACGCAATCCTCATCAGGAATCTCACGATATAGATTACCACCTGCATGCAAGTGACACATTGGCGGACCATCGATAAGTGATTTTTTCTTCTCGAATAGATAAGTCTCAAGTCCTAATGCTGCTAGACGAATGGCGATAGTCGCCCCAGCAGTACCGCCACCTAAGATACCGACTCGCTTTTTAGCTTTAGCAGTAGCCAAAGGTGCAGTGGTTGCATCTGCAGTTGCGAAGGTATGAGCGTAGTTAAAAGAATGAGTCATAATCGAGTAGGTATCCTTGGAGCCACTTAGCCTAACTTAGTAACGATAGTGGCAAACTTATTGATTTTATTATCTTTGTATAGATATGAGTGCGTTAACAGTTGAGTTCAATAGAGATAGTAAAGCACCCTTCTTCATATTCCAAATTGTTGTCTAATTACAATGCAATGCAACATTTGACGTTAGCTGTAAAAGGGTTGCTCGTTATATTATTTGATCATATGGTCTTAAATGAGTATTCTACGGAATATTAAGATTTATATAACCGTAAACGCGTAAAGTACTGCATAAATTTTGTCAACAAGTGAAGGTACTGTGTAATAAGCAAACTCTAATAGTAAAGGCAAACGGAATCTTGAAAATAATACGGCTTACTATTATCTGTTATCTGTTATCTGTTATCTGTATTGAGGTGTTTTGTTAGTTTGAAGTGGAGAGCGGATTAATCGTTTTTTGCTTGTGCTATATTGAAACTGCTCGCTATTAGGATATAGATAGAGCAACTAACTTTAACGAAATAATTTTTTACTATGAGATAAGGAAGTTACTATGAAAAATATTATTATGTTGTCAGCTTTGACAGGAGTCTTAGCGCTCTCTGGTTGTACGACTATGAAAGACATGATGGGCATGGGCGATTCAGGGATGCAAGATATACAAGCTACTGCCAGTAATACAGCTCCAGTTACTAGTATGAACGGGGTGTTAGTCGACTCAGTTAATAAAATGACTTTGTATACTTTTGATAAAGATTCAATGAATAAGTCTGAGTGTGGTTCAGTTTGCACGGTTGCTTGGCCTGCATTTATGGCACATAATAATGCCAAGTCATCAAGTCAGTTTTCAGCTTTTCAACGAGAAGATGGCACTTATCAATGGGCTGCTAATGGCAAGCCATTATATTTCTATGCCAACGATACCAAAGTAGGTGATACAGATGGTGACAATAAGCTTGGTGTCTGGCATGTTGTCCGTACCAAATAATATTTAATATAGTATCTTATAAAAAAGCAGCCATTTTTAGAGCTGCTTTTTTTTGTTCATCAGAATACTTTTTTACACTAGTTTTTTTTAATCAGCTCGCCGTCGATTTGAATAGGCACGTTAGTAGTGATACCGCCTGCAAACATAGTCATACCATAAGCCGCGCGGTCGATATTACCTGTCGCACGAAAGCCGATAACAGGCTCTTTAGTCATCGGGCTATCAGCAAGCTTTTTTAGAGTCACATCAAGTGTTAATGGCATAGTTTTACCTAGCAGGGTAAAGTCGCCTGTTACTTTAGCTTGAATAGGATTACTAAAACTGACTTGGGTCGATTTAAAGGTCATTGTTGGATATGTGGCAACGTCAAAGAAGTCGTCAGATCGAAGATGCTCATCACGCGCCTCCCATGCAGTATTGATACTATTAGTATCAATAACAAAGCTCATTTGCGTAGCATCAGGCGTTTTCATATTGTAATTAAGCGTGCCATCAACCTTATCAAAACGACCCATAGTGGTCGAAAAGCCTAAATGCTCAACCTCAAAGCCGACGCGAGTATGTGAATTGTCCAGCTCCCACTGCGTTGGCATGGCGGCGCTGGCAAGGGTAGTTATCGCTAGAGTTGAGCTGATGACTAGGGTTTTTGCTAATATTTTTGCTGAATAATTTAAAGAAAGAGTAGTCATAAATCTTTGTTCCTATCAATAAGTAATTGTTGATAAATACGGTTTAATAGATTGCTCTAAAAGCCTGCAATAAAAATCATTCATCATTTATAACGTATCGCAGTGCAAAAGTCAGTAGCGTTATGCAAACGGATGTATTGCTTTATCTTGCTACACAGAACAATGTGAACTTTTGACCATGACAACTAAGTAGCAATGACAACTAAGGATAATCTTTAAGCCGCTTTTATTAATAGTCATTGCTCGATGGCTTGCATCAAAGTCCAAAAACCGTTAAAATCGCCCTTTAATTTTCCCGCTGTGGAAGGCTAAGAAAGCAGAGGTGTGGTGTTGAGTGCTGGAATAAGCCAGTGACGTGATTGCCAGCCTTAGATATGTGCTTAGTGCCTCAGTTACGTATGTCAATCCTGATTATCTATCATTTAGATGACATGCATCGGACCTAGAGAGATTATTATGCGTAAAGATATCCATCCTGATTATCATGACGTTTTGTTCCATGACACCAATGCTGACGTTTATTTCTTAACCCGTTCAACCGTTAAGACCAAAACCACTCGCGAGTATGAAGGCACAGAATATCCGTACTATCCACTTGATATCTCAAGTGCATCGCATCCGTTCTATACGGGCGAGCAACGTAAAACCTCTACTGAAGGTCGTGTTGCTAGCTTTAACAAACGTTTTGGCGCATTCGGTGGCCGTAATAAGAAAGCTGCTGATTCTGCTGAATAAGATTGCTATTGAGTATAAGTTATTTTTACTTATGCCCTATAATAGTGTGAAGATAAAAAAACCGCCCTTAATAAACTGATCCTCTAGACTTGGACAGTTTAAGTTTGACAAAGGACTGAGCCCTGTATTGTACAGGGCTCAGTCTTTTTAGTTTAAGCTGAATTCTTTCATCATTACAGTAATGCACATATTCATGAATTTGTTTTTCTAATGTCTCAGTCGTTTTATTCTTTTCAATGTAGATAGTCTCATACTTGAATATCTCAAAGAAGCTCTCCATCAGTGCATAGCCTAGACAGTTTGGCGCTCGCATCCTGAACTAGCTCAACAGTACAGCACACAATCCAAAAACAGCGATAATGCGTTGAGTAATCAGGCTGTTTGGTAAGCGATGGTTCAGATAAATGGCAACACCTTTGCCAACAGTATATAGACCAAGCATAGCAATGATCATACCAGTAAAGAAACCCGCTATAGTGCTGCTTGTAGGGACCTCAATGGCATGTGCAGCTCCGTGGAACATAGCGAGCGCACCAAAACCAATGATGGCTAAGTTATGCCCTGTTTTAACGGATGCTTTGTTGCTTTGATTCAATGAGTTATTAAAGTAGCGGCTCATAAGGGCTGTGGTGAGTGCGACGATAGAGAATAGAATACCGTATTCGATAAACATAGGGTTCAAGCTCACACTCAAGCTCAGTGCAAATCCCACTACCAAACCAACCCCTAATGAGGCAAAGCCTTTTTTGAAGCTGTGCATTTGAGTCAATAGCATGCCCATACCGAGTGCTAGCATGAGGTGATCAAGCCCCGTCAAAGGATGCGTTATGCCAGACAATATTGAACTTATAAATGCGGCATCTGTCGCTAGTAGGTCGTGCCCAGAATGAGAAAATGCCAGTGTCGGTAGCAATGACAGTAGTGCCAAGCCACTGATGATTACTGTTTTGCTAGTAAGGGTTTTAGAGGCTATAGATTGTGATGCTTTTGTGCTCATGATAATACATCCTTAATAAGTCAACAAATCGATATACTCACGATCTGCTGAGCCGTTTATCAGTGGATAAAATAGTTATTGACGCCACAGAATATGTGGCTTTGAGAGATAACAATACAGGTAGCGTCTTACGCCGCACTTATCATGCCTTTATCAAGAATAAAGGCCACAATATCATCCAGACCGTCGCCTGTTTTCATGTTACTAAAGACCACAGGCTTATCACCGCGCATTTTTTTGGCGTCATGTGCCATAACCTCAAGCGATGCGCCTACTAAAGGGGCAAGATCGGTTTTATTGATAATGAGTAAGTCGGATTTCATAATGCCAGGCCCGCCTTTACGAGGGATTTTATCGCCTGCTGAGACGTCAATGACATAAAGTGTTAAGTCGGATAATTCAGGGCTAAAGGTAGCGGCCAAATTATCACCGCCAGATTCAATAATAATAAGCTCAAGACCTGCAAATTGTTGCTGTAATTCAGCGATGGCAGCGAGATTAATTGAGGCGTCTTCACGAATAGCCGTGTGCGGGCAGCCCCCTGTTTCAACACCGCGAATACGCTCGGCTGGCATCGCCTCATGACGGGTCAAGAACTCAGAGTCCTCTTTGGTATAGATATCATTGGTCACTACGGCCATATTGACGCTATCACGTAAGCGCTGACATAATCTGAGGGTTAATGCTGTTTTACCTGAACCAACAGGACCGCCAATACCTAAGCGTAGAGGTGATAGTGTCGTATCTGAATGAGTGTTTTCGACTTTAGGGGTCAGTGCCATAAATAAATATCCTCGATAAGGGTTATTAAATAACGGTAGTTCAATAAGTATTGTTCAATAGAAGTTAGGTGTGTCAGTGTTTAAGAGCGAAATAATCGGCTGTATTGCTTTTCATGCTGACAAGAGAGTATCGCTAAATTTGGTAAATTCGCGGACATATGTAGCTGCTGATAAAGTAGATTTAGCTTTATGTTGACTTCCACAGACGTATCCTGAAGGTGCAAAAAGCTTTGCTTGACGCGGGTCGCTAGCGGATATACTTGCGTGCTTAACAACTGCTGTAATTGCCAAATAACTCGCTGTCCTGCCATTTGCCCAAGCGGTACGGTTTTGACCGCTGCCAGTACCATATTTTCTATTTGACCAAAGGCGTAGGTGGTCATCGCTTGCTCAGGCTTAAATTGCCAATGCGCGCTAATATGGGCAAACAGTGGCAAAAAGCCGTGGGCAAGCAAGCTATCAGGTACATCAAGCTTAAGTACCTCATCAAGCCATGCGGATAAGGATAGTGCTAATTGGCTCGACTCATAGACGAACTCTTTACTCTCACGGCTGGCGTGATAATCCTTGCCTAAGGCATCAGCAAGCGCTACGTCATCAACCGTCAGGGCTTCAATCATAAGCGCCAATAGCGGTAGCTCATAGCGACACAGTGCGAGCTCCAGATAGTCACTCATAAATGCTAAGCAGCTGCTTTCATCATGAATAAGCCCTGACTCAATAGCGGACTCTACACCTTGGGAGTAGGTATAACTGCCAATAGGCAAGTTACTTGAGGCTAGCATCAATAGACGTCCAGTTACCTCGGTATTATTCAGATCGCTTATACCTTGTGCTTTATTAGTAGTCTGCTGTGAGTACACGGAATCATTATTCATGAGCGTTATCATGACTGTGATTATCACTGTGATGATCATTATTATGATGGCTATGGTTATGATGACTGTGCGCGTGCTCATGATTATTAGAGTGAGCATGAGAGTGAGCATGAGAGTGAGCATGCCCGC
This sequence comes from Psychrobacter sp. M13, assembly GCF_030718935.1. Classification (NCBI taxonomy): domain Bacteria; kingdom Pseudomonadati; phylum Pseudomonadota; class Gammaproteobacteria; order Moraxellales; family Moraxellaceae; genus Psychrobacter; species Psychrobacter sp. M13. The sequence continues at coordinate 2,792,902 of NZ_CP132194.1, read as the reverse complement.
CATTATCACCTTTATAAGCACCCGTTTCTGGTTCAAACGGTGCTTGGACTGCTTGGGTATGTAGGCCAAGTTGATGTAGCATCGCCTCTAATACGTGGTCAGGCTCGAAGTACAATGCCTTGGGCGCAATCATTAAGGGCACATGACGGTTACCCAAATGATAAGCGCCCTTCATAAGATCAAAGCTATTATCGGCAGTCACTTCGATTAAGGCTTGCTTGGCAGCCATAATCTGGACTAATGCGCCTTGATTATTTGTCAACACGCTACCATTTTTGATGGTTTCGGTACGCGGTAGATCCACACCAATAGTTTCTTGCTGCTGAGTTTGTGCTTTGAATCGGCTGCGCTGGCGAGTATCAAAGTCTAGATACAAAAAGTGTCCTGAGCATTTTTGAGTATCAATCGTGGTTTGTTGCTCAGTGTTAAGCGCTGATTTGTCGAGGCGTTGCGTATAAATTATCATAAAGATGTCTACAGTCAGTTAAAATAGCCCATTTAAAGTTTTGTATCTCTAACAAAATAAAAAAACAATTAGAATAAAAAGTAGCGCTGCGCCATTGGTAGATGCTCGGCAGGCTCGCATGTTAGTAGTTTGCCATCGGCATAGACTTCATAGGTCTCAGGATTGACCTCCATATCAGGACAGTAGCTGTTAAACTTCATGTGTTGCTTGCGCACCTTACGAATGTCATGCACTGCTCGAATAACTTTTTCTAATCCCAATTGTCTATCCACGCCTTTGTCGATAGCCGCACTTGACATAAAGGTGATACAAGTTTGTGCCACAGTTTTGGGGAAGCTGCCAAACATGCTGCGATAGTGCACAGGCTGCGGAGTAGAGATGGAGGCGTTTGGGTCGCCCATAGGCGCAGCAGCTATCAAGCCGCCTTTGAGAATGCGATCAGGTTTTACCCCAAAAAATGCGGGTGACCACAAAACCAAATCTGCCCATTTACCGACTTCAACAGAACCTACCTCATCGCTGATACCATGAGTAATCGCAGGATTGATAGTGTATTTTGCGATATAGCGTTTGATGCGAAAATTATCGTTACCGCTATCAGCGTCAACATCGCTTAAGGTAATCCTCAAAGAGGATTGCTCGGTTTTAGCGGACTTGTCAGGTGCTAGATGACCGCGCTGCGCCTTCATTTTATCAGCGGTCTGCCACGTGCGAATAATGACTTCTCCCACGCGTCCCATCGCTTGCGAATCACTACTCATCATAGCGATAGCGCCCATATCTTGTAAAATATCTTCAGCGGCAATGGTTTCTTTACGAATACGGCTCTCTGCAAAAGCGACATCTTCAGCGATAGAGGGACTCAAATGATGACAGACCATGAGCATATCTAGATGCTCATCAATAGTATTAATAGTAAATGGGCGCGTCGGATTAGTGGACGAGGGTAGCACATTGGTCTCCCCAATAGCTTTTAGGATATCTGGCGCATGACCACCGCCTGCGCCTTCGGTATGAAAAGTGTGAATACAGCGGTCTTTAAACGCGCCTAAAGTACTATCCAAATAGCCGCTCTCATTGAGTGTATCGGTATGAATCGCCACTTGTACATCATATTCTTCAGCCACGCTAAGACAGTTATCAATGGCTTTGGGCGTAGAGCCCCAGTCTTCATGGAGCTTAAGACCGATAGCGCCTGCTTCAATTTGCTCGACAATAGGCTTAGGTAAGCTCACATTACCTTTGCCCAATATTCCGATATTCATCGGAATAGAGTCAGTAGCTTTTAGCATGCTGTGAATGTGGTAAGCGCCAGGCGTACAAGTTGTCGCAAGCGTACCTTCAGCAGGCCCCGTGCCACCGCCTAACATCGTGGTGAGACCAGACATCAATGCCGTTTCACATTGCTGGGGTGCAATAAAGTGAATATGACTATCGATACCGCCAGCAGTCAGGATTTTACCTTCTCCTGCGATAATCTCGGTCGCCGCGCCAATAGGTAGCGTCACATTAGGCTGAATATCAGGATTACCGGCTTTACCGATGCCACTAATGCGCCCCTCTTTGATAGCAATATCAGCTTTATAAATACCCGTATAATCGACGATTAAGGCATTGGTAATAATGGTATCAGCGACTTGACTACCCAGTAGTTGCGATTGACCCATACCATCGCGGATCACCTTACCACCGCCAAACTTGACCTCTTCACCAACACTGACCTTGTGAGTATTAGAACGACGATCTATGAAGCTGGTCAAATCATACTCAACTTCAAGCCATAAATGAGTATCAGCCAGACGTACTTTATCCCCTGTAGTAGGGCCAAAATGCTCTGCGTGAATACGTCTATCGATAGACTTTTGCGACGTAGCTGTAGTGTGTTTAACCTCAGCTGGCCCCATAACTTTGCCTGCAAAACCATAGATGTGCTGACGACCTGCGATAGCAACCAGCTCAACTTCGCGCGCTTGTCCTGGCTCAAAACGTACCGCCGTACCTGAGATGATGTTCAGACGGTAGCCAAGTGTCAACTCTCGATCAAAACTTAGTGCTGTATTGACTTCATAAAAGTGATAGTGAGAGCCGATTTGAATAGGGCGGTCGCCGGTATTGATGACTGCTATGGTTTGAACACTGCGATCAGCGTTCAAAGCCATATTGCCTGCTTTTATTTTATATTCACCTGCTTTTATCATAATATCAATTATCCTTAATTATCTTTGCAACGGCTGTACTGTGAATCAAGCTATACGATGGGGTTATGTACTGTTACCAGCTTGGTGCCATCAGGAAAAGTGGCTTCAACTTGGACATCATGTATCATCTCTGCGATACCGTCCATAACATCTTCGGCACAGAGGTAGGTCGCTCCTTCACTCATCAGTTGTGCCACTGTTTTGCCGTCGCGAGCGCCTTCCATTAGCAACATGCTGATGTAAGCAATAGACTCAGGATAATTGAGCTTGACGCCGCGATTTTTACGACGCTCCGCTACCATGCCTGCTGTAAATAATAAAAGTTTATCTTTTTCTGTGGGGTTTAATTGCATGGATACTCCTTGGTTATTATCATTCTTTATAAATTATTGAGCGTTTTAAATAGTTATAAAAGATATGCTAAATAGTGTCATTGTGGTTTAGTGGCGCATTGCTTGAGATGCATAGTAGGTGATATTAGGTATCCCAGATTCTCGGTCGATGAGGCTCAAGCTTGTACCATTTAGACCTGATAAGCTCGCGAATTTGGTAAAAAGCGTCAAAGCAAGCACGCACATCTGACCCCAAATAGCGACAATTAATACCTTGATAGTTATGAGTACAGTAAATAGGTAGCGACTGCTGATCGATAAGATGACGTATCTCGGCAATAATAGTATCTAAATACTGACCAAGCTTTAGCGGATTATTCTGCAACTTAGGTGCAATGACCTCTGTGCTGGGTATTGCCCAAAAGGAGCCATGCACATGGTGATGGTTTAACCCAAGCGGGGAGATAAACCAGCGCGTATTGGCTTGCTGGCAAGTATGCTCACTGACGAGTAAACCCTCACCACGCCATATCTCTAAGCGGTTGGCATAATGACCGTTAGCAAAAACCTCATGATACGCTTGACGCCCGAACACAGCAATATCCCAAGTCAGCAAACTGGCTGTCTTAGCTAAATAAAAGCGATTATTGGCGCAAGAGACAGAGTGGTCGTAATAGATGCTTTCTTGGGGGAGCCATTCAAGAATAGCATGGTCAGCAAGGCGCGCGTCGATATGTTGTTCTGCGCTAATAAACTTTGAGGATTCAGAAGATTCAGAAGATTCAGAAGATACATAGTGCCGTAGAGACTTTCTTTGACCATACCATTTGCCCGCTCCAGGAGTCGTTATCACAGCGTGACTGTTGGGCTTGAGAGTAAAGTCTAAGGTTAAGCGGTCCTCATCGGCAATACCAGCGGGCGGGTACAACACGTAAATATGGCAAATCCCCTCTTGGCTATCAGGCTCAGGATACAGCGCGCGCTGTACTACTAACGCACCCGTATGAGCGCGATGAAACAGCCGAGTTTTAGTGCTGTCAGCGACGTGGTCAAAACTGAGCTGTAATGAGGATTGCCAAGTCAAAATTGTGTTCCCTTTTAAAAAGTGTCTCTTTAAATTGCGACCAATTCTTGAATATTATTCTCAGCCATGACGTGACCTGACCCTTGAGCAACGACTTTTCCGCGAGAGAGTACCGTATAGTTATCGGCAAGCTCTTCTGCAAACTCATAAAACTGCTCAACCAAAACGATTGCCATGTCGCCTTTGTTGGCAAGACTACGAATGACTCTACCGATGTCTTTGATGATGGATGGCTGAATACCCTCAGTAGGTTCATCCAAGATTAGTACTGACGGCTCAGATGCCAGTGCTCTTGCAATAGCCAGCTGCTGCTGCTGACCGCCTGATAGATCACCACCGCGGCGATGCTTCATCTCATCTAACACTGGAAATATATCGTATAAGTATTTGGGTACTTTACTTGCCTTACCTTGAGAGAACTTTGCCATGCCAATGAGAATGTTTTCTTCAACACTTAGAGTAGAGAAAATATCGCGTCCTTGCGGCACATAAGCGAGTCCTGCGCGTACGCGTAGCTCAGGCGTCATCTTGCTAATATCTTTACCGTCTAATAAAATCTCCCCTGATTTAATAGGTAAGATACCCATCAAGCATTTAAGCAAAGTCGTTTTACCGACGCCATTACGGCCCAGTACGACGCTACATTCGCCTACAGGCGCAGTAAGAGTGACGTCGCGTAAGATGTGACTGCCGCCGTAGTATTGGTTTATAGCATTAACTTCTAACATATAAACACCTGCATTCTTTTTTAGGTTCAGTTTTAAGCGCTATTATTTGTTATTGATCTGAGTTTATTATCGAGTTAAGTTTATTATCGACTCAAGTTTATTATCGACCCAAGTAGGTCTCAATAACGGCCTCATCGTTTTGCACTTCACTCAAAGTCCCTTCGGCCAAGATAGCACCATTTGCTAAAACGGTTACTTTCTCACTAATAGCATCAATAAAGGTCATGTCATGCTCAACCACGACTAAGGTATGATTCTTTTTGAGGCGTAGACACAGCTCAGCGGTGTGCTCGGTTTCGGCATCGGTCATACCTGCCACAGGCTCATCAAGCAAGATGAGTTTTGGTCTTTGCATCAGTAACATGCCGATCTCTAGCCACTGTTTTTGACCATGAGATAATAACCCTGCTGGCTTGCTTATCATGTCTTTTAAGCGAATTTGCTGTAGCGTTGAGTCAAGCGTATCTTGAGTTTGCGCATCAATTTTGGTAAACCAACTTTTTGATACCCGCTTATCTTTGGGCGCAGCCAGCATTAAATTATCGAGGACGGTAAAATTTTCAAATACCGTTGGTTTTTGAAACTTACGACCAATGCCAGCCTCAGCGATCTCTTCAGTAGATAGCTTGGCTAAATTATGAGTTTGACCAAAAAATGCACTTCCTTTAGTCGGACGTGTTTTACCAGTGATAACATCCATTAAAGTGGTCTTGCCCGCGCCATTAGGACCGATGATACAGCGTAGCTCACCCTCTTCAATATATAAAGATAAGTCATTAAGTGCCCGAAACGAGTCAAACCATACGCTAACGTCTTCCAAATACAGCGCGATACCATGCCTCATATCTGGACCTGATTTAGGGGTAGGGCGTGCTAAACCAGCACTGTCGCCATAATCTTCGGCCAAAGTAGTGACGGGACGAGCAGCCCTGTTTTCTGTAGCCGTTATACGGTCAGTCGCTTTATTATTCCCTGTTGGAGTACTCATACTATAATCAGTCTTATTAGATATTTTTGACATCATTCTTTTTCCTTCTTAAAACGATCGAGGACACCAATAATACCGTTAGGTAGAAATATAGTAACGACTACGAATAATCCCCCTAAAATAAGCAGCCAAAACTCAGGGTAAGCTACAGTAAAATAAGTCTTAATCGCATTGACTGCGCCAGCGCCTACAATAGCACCAATAAGTGACCCTCTACCTCCAGCAGCCACCCATACGGCCATCTCGATGGAGTTGACAGGATTCATCTCGCCTGGGTTAATGATGCCAACCTGAGGCACATATAGAGCACCTGCGATACCCGCAATCACAGCGGACAACACCCAAGCGGATAGCTTGTACCAAAGCGTGCGATAACCCAGATATTGCAAACGATTTTCGCTATCACGAATAGCACCAAGCACGCGGCCATAAGGCTGGTTCATCAAGTAGCGTAGCCCTATGTATGACAGTAGCAGAGCCAAAGCTGTGGTAAAACACAACATCGCTCGGGTTGAAGAAGCTGTGATGTCATACCCGAGCAACGTGGTAAAACCTGTGAAGCCATTATTACCACCGAAGCCTGTTTCGTTACGGAAAAACAGTAAGGCTGCGGCGTAGGTCATGGCTTGGGTGATAATCGAAAAGTAAACCCCTTTAATTTTTGAGCGAAAAGCAAAATAGCCAAAGATAAAAGCGACCAGACCTGGAACGAGCACCACCAAGGCCATAGCCCACCAAAAGTGCTGCGTTCCCGCCCAATACCACGGCATTTCAGTCCAGCTCAAAAAACGCATAAAGTCTGGCAGAGCGTTGCCTGCTGTTTCGCGCGTTAAGTACATACCAAAGGCATAACCGCCCAAGGCAAAATAAAGGCCATGACCTAAGCTTAAGATACCAGCGTAACCCCAGACGAGATCTAGTGCCAGTGCCACCATTGCTAAAGCCATGATTTTGCCAATAAGCGTTATCCAGTAGGCAGACAAGTGAAAACTTGAGCTCTCTGGCATTAAGTGTAGCCAAGGTAAAATCAGTAGTACCAAAAAGCATAAACCAATCAAAATAGAGTTACGTGGGGAATCAGATAACAGTTGAGTCAAACGCATGAGGTTCTCCTTAATCCACAAAACGGCCTTTTAGGGCAAATAAACCTTGTGGACGTTTTTGAATAAATAAAATCACAAGAACCAATAACACAATCTTAGCCATCACCGCACCAATGCCAATCTCAAGCACAGTACCACTGACACCAAGACCTAAGGATGCCAATACGGCGCCCCATACTTGTCCTACGCCGCCCACGACAACGACTAAAAACGCATCAATAATATAAGTCTGACCCAGATCAGGTCCGACATTGCCTACTTGTGCAAGCGCGCAGCCAGCGAGACCTGCAAGACCTGAGCCCAGACCAAAAGCCAGCATATCGATACGGGCAGAGCGAATACCAACAGCGCGAGCCATCTGCCGATTTTGGGTCACAGCGCGCACAAATAAGCCAAAGCGAGTCTTGTTAAGTAGATACACAAGGAGCATAAGAACTATAATCGTAAAGCCGATAATGGCGATGCGGTTATAGGGGAGTACTAGGCTTGAGGACACCTGATAAGCGCCGCTTAGCCAAGCGACATTACTAACTTCAACATTCTGTGCACCAAAGACCATGCGCACTAATTGCATAAGAATAAGACTGACACCAAAAGTGGCTAGTAAGGTTTCAAGCTCACGACCATAAAGAGGGCGAATAACGATTCGTTCGATAATCATGCCGATAATGGCACTGACTAAGAAGGCCACGGGTATAGCCGCAATCAGATACCAACCCGCCATTTCAGGAAAATACGCTTGAAAAAGGTTTTGCACCACATAAGTGGTATAAGCGCCAATCATAATTAGCTCGCCATGAGCCATATTGATGACCCCAAGGAGTCCAAAGGTGATCGCCAGTCCAAGGGCTGCCAATAACAAAATACTAGCAGTGCTCATACCCGTAAAAAGATGTCCCATCCAAGTGCTGAAGGTAATGCGTCGCTCGATACTCGCTTCAGCATCTAGCAGACTAGATTTGAGCACAGGATCTAGATCGTTTGCCGTTAATGCTCGCTTGACCTCAACCAAGACTTGCGGGCTATCACTATCGGCAAGTAAGTTCACAGCGGCTGTTTTAGTCGCTAGATCACCATCTCTAAACTCAATACGTGCCTGTAGATAGGCGAGAGCATCCTTAACTTTACTATTATTCTCTGTAGCTGCTGCTGCCGAGATGATAGTGGGATCTACTTGATCAATGTTATTAGATAGAATATCAACGGCTTGTAGACGCTGAGCCGTATCCTCTGACTCAAGTTTAACTTTGGCTTGTCCAAAGGTTAGCGCCGAGCGTAGCACATTGGTCAAGGTCACTTGTGATAAGTCGCTAGGCCAATCCGCGGTTTCTTGCTTATTTGGGTAGGTAAACAGTTGATCGTCGCTATTTAGCAGATATGTCTGCCCGCCATTGCCTTGGTATAGCTCATCATTACTAATGAGCGCCACTAAAGTATCTAGGCTCTCAATAGATGCTGGCCAATTATTTAACATCGCTTGGCGTTTGCCGAAGTCTGCGGCAACAAACTGCTCAATGGCATCGCCTTGACTTAAACTAGCATCAGCTGGCGTGGTGAGAGATTGCTCGTTTTGAGTAAGCAAAGTCTGATCACTTATGGCATTAGATGTCGCCGTCATTGTATTGGTAGACACAGCCTCATCATGGCTGTGTACGACTGGCGTCTCGTGAGCATAGGCAGGCGCGGTGATAGTTATTAAGAGATACACAAATAAAGAGAGTAGGCCAATGATAAAGGGCTTATCAGAGTAGTTGGCTTGCGCGTCACTTTTAGAATAGACATAAAAATGTGCCATGGTAATTCCTTTTTTACAGTCAACACTCCTCCAGCTCCCTACTGAAAAATGGTCTTAATCAGTAGAGAGTTTAAAAGGATTGCTGGTATTGAACCAATAAGGGGCGAATAATTAAGTGGTTACGACCTTATTTAGGAATGTACTGACTCCATGGCTCGGCACGGATAGCTTCTGGTGTTTTGCTAATCACATCGAACTGGCCATCAGCACGGATTTGACCGATCATGACAGGCTTCCATAAGTGATGGTTTTCTTCATCCATTTTCAGTGTGTACCCTGATGGAGCATCAAACGTTTGACCACCCATGCTAATACGTACTTTATCGACATCAGTTGTACCCGCTTTTTCAACCGCTTGTTTCCACATATTGATACCGACATAGGTGGCTTCCATAGGATCGTTAGTCACAACTTTGTCCGCATTAGGGAGGTTGTTGTCTAGTGCGTACTGTTTATATCTTTTGGTAAAGCCATTATTTTCTGGGTTTTTAATGGACATAAAGTAGTTCCATGCGGCCAGATGACCTTGCAGTAAGCTGGTATCGATACCGCGTAGCTCCTCTTCACCTACTGAGAATGCCATAACTGGAATGTCGGAGGCTTTAATGCCTTGATTGGCAAGCTCACGATAAAAGGGCACGTTTGAGTCACCGTTAATAGTAGAGATAACGGCTGTCTTTTTACCCGTAGAGAAATTTTTGATATCACCTACGATAGTCTGATAATTACTAAAACCAAATGGCGTGTATTCCTCCATAATATCTTCTTCAGCGATGCCCTCAGATTTTAAGAAGGCACGCAAGATTTGGTTGGTGGTACGGGGGTAGACATAATCTGTGCCAAGTAATACAAAGCGTTTTGCACTACCGCCCTCTGGACTCATCAAGTACTCAACGGCAGGAATGGCTTGCTGATTGGGAGCCGCCCCAGTATAGAAGATGTTTTCTGACTGCTCTTGACCCTCGTACTGTACAGGGTAGAACATCAGGCCATTTAACTCTTCAACCACTGGCAGTACTGACTTACGTGACACGGATGTCCAGCCACCAAATATCACATCAACTTTATCTTGAGTTAATAGCTGACGAGCTTTTTCAGCGAATAATGGCCAGTCGGAGGCGGGATCAACCACAACAGGTTCTAGCTGCTTACCTAACACACCACCGTTAGCATTGATCTCATTAATGGTCATCAGTGCCGTATCTTTTAGAGATGTTTCAGAGATGGCCATCGTGCCAGATAGTGAGTGCAAGATACCTACTTTGATCGTATCGCTATCTGTCGTAGATGCAGTAGTATTTTCGGTTGTTTCGACTGTTGTTTCGCTACTAGTTTCTGCGGGTTTTTGGCAACCTATGAGGCTTAGACTGCCTATAACAGCGATTGCCAATATAGACAAACGCGATTTTAATCTTGAATCCACACGATAGTTTGTATTGACGTGAGTAGCAGTGATAAGGGTAGGCAATAAAGACATATATTTCTCCAAAAAGACAAAATAGCAGACTAATAGGTCGAGTGAACGAACCGATCATAACTGTTATTAATACATCAATATTTATGCCAACCTAAAATATAAGATTTTGCACTAATACTGGTCTTTATTAAGAGATATCGAGATTTTTTTTGCACCGTAATGATTCTTCTTTTTTTTAATGCACCATTTATATACAGCCAAAAGTTGCAAAAACGGTGCATGAGGAGTAGTCATCAGGCACGCTCTTAGTTTGAAGCAGTCAATCAAACTTCAACAATCTATAGACAATAAAAAACCCTACAAGTATGAACTGATCCCATAACCTTGGACAGTTTGACTAGAGGGGTTTTTTAAGTTTTAAACTATAGTTTTAGTGGTTACTCTAAGGCGGAATCATTAGAGATATCAAGTAATTCAACAACAAGCTCTGCTAATTGCTGCGCCCAATAGCCATACATCAGACTGCTAGGATGAAAGCCGTCGTCCGCGAACATCACTGAAATATCTATAGCGGCACCATTGGCGTGCTCATCCATCATCCTTGTAAAGTCAGTCGCCATATAAGTGACGCCATCATGATCGGTACAAACTTGCTGTAATATATCATCCAGCTTAGTCGCTTTTGCTCCGATAAAGTGACTCAAGGGTGCAGGGAGTGCTGGCATCTGTGCCATTTGCGGCAATCTTGCAAAAATCAAATGAGCGACACCGAATTTGCGCTGAGCAATAGCAATAATTGATTCAAGCTGTTGTTGCCACTCAGCCGTTGAGACGTTTGCAGTAGTATCATTGACCCCAACACTTAGTACCATCACATCGAGAGGATGAGTAGGTTTAGCTAACACATAAAGGCGACGCAGAATATCGAAGCTAGTATGCCCCGTTGTCGCTTGTACTGACCAAGTTAGCTCATCAAATTGCTGACCAAATGCTTCGTTAGTTAACGCTTGCTGCTGCAAAGCAGGTATCAGTTTACCCGCTAGAGCCTGCTCTTGGGTCTGACTACCGACCCCAGCCGCCGCTGAATCTCCAGCGATCATTAGACTAAGCGTTTGCTGATCGACATTATGACTATTCAAAGCTGTATTTAGCCTAACGCGCCCGTAGCGTATCCCTTCAGGCTCAGATAGACGCAAAGTATCACGTTTAACCTTACGACCTTGATATAGATATATCGGCGCTAGCAATACGTCTTTTGCGACACTCTTAATTTTAGTCGTTGCTACCATCCTGCACGCTCCCGAATAGTCGTTAGACTGTCTTCAACGACTAGCTTGCCATCGATGAACACATCACGTAATAAGTTCTTGTTGTCGGTACTTAAGTCATCAGCTTTAACGGTTTGCAGTTGACCGCGACTATCTTTTATTAATGCTAAGCGACCTTTTTTTGAGCGTTTAGAATGGCTAGTAATAGGATCTTTATAGATTTCTTTCCAGTTACCATCGATTGAGATTGCACTGGCTTTCATCGCCCAGCTCATAGTGTCGCGATTGACTTGCTGCAATAGACCACCGCCCATGCCAAAGGTAATGTTATCTGCACTAAAGCCTGCTGCCATTACGGCATTGACAATCTTACCGAGACTTTGCGGACTGATACCATCGCCTTGGATAATACGTACGTAATCGGGCAAGACTTTATAACCTTTGCTATTAAAAGTCGTACCGAATTTGACCGCTAGACGCTCTAATGCTTCCCGAACCACTTTGATCGGCTCACCGCTATCAGGTCTGATAACCAAAGTGCCACCGGTGTTTTTGACGTCATCTTTGAGCGTGTCACCCCAGATATTGTCGATGGCATTCCATAAGTCGTAGCTGTCCGATACCACCGAAAAAGCTTTGTCTTTGCCACCGAATTGCTCAAGCATGTTGGTATAAGCATCGGTTTCGCCATCGCGGCCCCAAGCCGTCATCGTGCTATGCTCAGCGGCAGGAATAGAAAATGCTGGCATGTCTTTATCCATACCGTACCAACGGCTGGCAGCGACTAAAGCGGTCATTGAGTCGGTACCTGAGAAGTTAACCAAATGTGCAAGACTGCCCAATGCTACGGACTCAAAACTTGAAGCGCCACGCGCACCAAAGTCATGCAAACGAAATGGTAGCGAGTCAAGATTGTCAGCAGATTTCTCTAGCGCATCACGGATAATGCCTTTGCAATAGCGCGACACGCTGGCAACGGTTGAAGGATACCAAATCGCCCGTAAAAGGGAGGTCTCGATATAGCTGGGTAGCCAATAAAAGTCAGGGTCAGTATTGATAATTTGGCAGACGACGTTAGAGACGGGTACGATAGTACCTTCGGGAACCGCTTCAATTCGTAGCGGTAGATACCCACCATGTCTATTAACTAATAGCTCCCAACCAGCGCGGTTAAAGGTCAAACCATGCGCTTGAATGACGGCTTCGGCTTCATCGATATCTTGCATAGTGACAGGAGTACTTAAGTATTCTTTGATAAAGGCTTGCAGGCCAAAAAACACCACATCGTAATCGCCACCGCGAGCTTCGACATAGCTGGACATATACTCGCTACCCGCTGGATATTGCACCCAATGGGAGGTTTTATAGCTATCGCTATTCAAGATTAAATTATTAAAATTGCTGGTGTACATCACAGAACTCCTCTGCTTTTTGATGTCGCTATTTGCTTTATTGAACAAGTTGCGACGAAATAAGCCTTTGCCGTCTATCGGCTAGGGCAGTGAAACTTAAACCATTAAAATAATAGTTATAAAATTATATCGACAATTTTTACTTGAAACTGACTATATTATGACTTAAAAGGTCAAAATAAGTTGATAGCGCTGTATAGTTTCAAATATCAATTGCAAGTATTACAACCCAACCATCTTCATGATAATCGCATAGTGATCTTCAAACATCTTTTTGGAATCAAGCTCTGCTAACGGCAACCAAAAAGCTTGTGCCGCATCATCGCCACCTTTGACTTTGGGCAGACCTTTGGCATCGTTTTTAAGTTGAAAATAAAAGGCTTGGGTAATGGTGCGACCACGAGCGGAGCGATACGGATCATCAAAGGTATGCTGGCTATGACGCGAGCCGCGCAGTACAGGTTCTGGTACCTTTAAGCGTGTCTCTTCACGCAATTCACGAATACAAGCATCAAGCAAAGTTTCTTTTGGATCGACAAAGCCACCTGGCAAAGCCCATAGGCCACGTCCTGGCATGCTACGACGCTCGACCAATAGTATATGCCCTGACTGAACCACCAGTGCATCGGCAGTCATAAAGGTCGGTGGATAAGGTACAGAGGCCCACTGTTTTTTATACTTATCGATAAAGCCTGCCTCGATATGTAACTGCTGATAGTCATCTGTTGCTTTAAACTTATCTAATACTTTGCGAGTTGATTCAGGGGTACGCTCAGGGGTTGGCGTCGCACCCATAAGATAACTTTCACGAATAGGAGTTGCTGACAAATTATGATGGCTAGGAACAGATATAGATGCCCAATGAGGGAATAATGACAGATAATAAGATGAGCTGTCTTTTGAGTGTCCAATTAGACCGATATCAGAGCGCAAATCATTAGTCACTGATCTGACGCTAGCCTGTACATATTGTAGCCAGCGCGTATCATTATAGAGTACATCATCGAGTGCTACGCAGTGAATACGTGCAGCCTCCTCTTTTGAGTAAGCGCCTTCAATCATGGCCGTGCGTTCAGCAACCGAAAAAGGATTGCGTAAACTACGGGGTAAGTTGGCTGAACCAATAAGTATAATGACTTCATCAGAACGCTTAAGCGCCTCATCGATAACCGCTTTGTGCCCATTATGAAACGGCTGAAAACGTCCAATAAATACTAGATATTTATAATGTTTATTGGCTTGATTATCTAAACCAACCTTAACTTCTAGTGGGTTTTTCATTTGTTCTTGCTCTGATAATTCACTCATAAACGTCAACTCCCTACAGAATAGCTATCAAGTATTCAGAATTATTTTTGATGTTGATTCAATGACGCTAATACTGACACAGCTTATGAAGAGCTGGCAAGTGTAAAGATGTTTTGTATAGGTATGATTAGTAGCGATTGGGTTTATACCTTTTATCACAAAGAATAACGTATATTTCCTGTTAAGACTAGACTTTAGTATGCCTATTAACCCAAGCGGCAATCGTCGACCAAACTTCTTTGGCAGCGTTACTGCTGAGTATGATGCGACTATGGTTATAATCTTCTAAGTGACCATTTTTGATAGCAAATTCACAAAAGACATTAGTAGAATTATTAAAGTCATTTAGGAATAACTGGCAGCCACTCGGTGGCGCGATAAAATGATCACCTTTGGCGCTGATAGCATAAATAGGAATAGTAATAGACGGCATCAGCTGACGATAATCGAAGGTCTCATCCACGCTGCTTTCTTGATGATCGCTATCATGCTTAGCTAAGCTACTTTGGAAGTGTTTACCTAGATTCCAGTTATACCACTGACTCATCGTATGGTAGCTCTCATTGATTGGACCTAGTTTAAACCTTTTAGCAGGAACATATCCCAGCAGGCGAGTCATAGTTTTTAGCAAGGTTATTTTAGCGTAGCTTTGAGTGTTGAGCACTGCGCCATAAGCTTGGCAAGCGACCATCGTGATACTGTTTATTTTAGCGATATAATGCTGGTTTTGCGTCAAAAACATCGTCAAGCAAATACCGCCACCGCTATGGGTCACTGCATGTAGATTGTCTACCTTTAATTCGTCGAATAAATACTGAAAAGTCGCTGCAATGTCATAAAAGGCGATAGTCTCAAAGTTGAATTTATCGGAGGGAATTGAGCTGTCGCCATGACCGCGCCACTCCATAATGTAGCACCTATGACCAAGCTTGGCTAAGTAGCCAGCCATACCTAAGCTGACTCTTTTGTCTGAAAACGTACCATGAATCATGAGTATATTTTGCGCTTTGATTTTAGTTTTATCAGCAAAATATTGTTGCTCGACAGGATCATCGCTAACTTGCCAAACTGCAATTTTCTCACCATCTTGAGTAGTCACTCGATGTAAGCTTTGGGTTATCATAAATTTGACTCATTTTAATTAGCTAACTATTTGCTAATTACAGGCATATAAGAGGCAAAAACAGGTTTGCCAAAGGTCAGTGAATGGGTCATAGTTATCTCAGCCATCACTATTTTACAATGAGTCTAAAACTTTATCTATTCACTTTTTACAGAGAGCTACTATGCGCACTATTATTTTAATTGTGGCAGGGCTGGTGCTGCTAGCCACATCTTGCTTTATCGCGCGTCTATTCAAGGGTGATCATGGAGCAAGTCGCATCGCTACTATTTTCATAGGATTATGGTTCATCGTGGCGGCTATTAATCTCAGTATTGGTGTCATCAGTGCAGGTTATAATGTGTTAGAAGAGATACCATTCTTTTTAGCCGCGTTTGGTGTGCCTGCACTAGTAGCGTTAGGTATTCGCAAACGTCTTAAATATTAGCGACACTCAATTTAAAGAATACTTGATAATTAAGCGCATCGCCTTCATAACTGCGCTGAGGATGGAATAAGTAAAGCACGGCTTTGTTCGTCCGCAAGACAAGAGCTATGCTAGCAGTGAATAGTGTTATTTTTTGCCGCAGATAAAGTTAAAAATAGTCACTGTTATTGCCATGATCGAGAGATCAAACAGATCCTAATATACGCTATTAAAAAGACATTTTGAACGTAACTATCTTATCCTACAGAACAATGACTAAGTAATGAATCAGGAGTAATTATGAGCGAAAATAATCCAACCAGCGCTGCCCCTACAGAGCTTACAGACGCTTCAGAGTATGAGTCAGCATTAGATACTGAGCAGCTTGAGACTAAGAGTAATATTACTATTACGGAGTCCGCGCAAGGCTATTTAGCAGATTTGTTATCTAAGCAAGATACGGACGGCATTGGTGTACGTATCTTCGTTGAGCATCCAGGGACACCGCGTGCCGAGTGCTGTATGGCGTACAATCAGCCAGGTGAAGAGGACAGCGCTGATCTAAAGTTCAGCTATGATAATTTTGCTGCTTTTATCGAGGCCGCTTCTGTGCCTTATTTAGAGGATGCGGTAATCGACTATAATAAAGACCGTTTCGGAGGTCAGCTGACTTTCCGTGCACCCAACTCAAAGGTGCCAAAAGTGGGCGCTGATGCTAGTATTGAAGAGCGTATCAACTACGTATTGCAATCAGAGATCAACCCAGGTCTTGCCGCCCATGGTGGTGATGTGCAATTGCTTGAGCTCATTGAAGAAGAGGGTATTGGCCTGACCGCTGTCTTGAAATTTGGTGGTGGTTGCCAAGGCTGCTCAGCCGTTGATATGACTTTGCGTCAAGGGGTTGAAGTGCAGCTAAAGCAGCAAATTCCTGAGCTGACCCAAGTGGTTGATGATACGGATCATAGCAGCACTGAAAATGCTTATTATAAATAACTACTATTGTTTTTAGGTTAATAGTTACCTAATGTTAGCTATATTAAATACTTAACAAGTCAGATACGTGATGTGTCTGGCTTTTTTTAATGAGTATTATAAATAAAATATTTTAAGCTGATCTGCTTGTTTATATTATGTCCATATATTACTTATTAAAGTATTTTATTTACACTATTGTGTCCAATTTGGACTTATGGTAGTATTAATTCTTTATAACGTGAGGAAAGAATTATGAGTATTTACTTATTTTGGAATAACAAAGGTGGTACAGGAAAAACAAGCTTAACATTTCAAACAGTGACTAGATTTTCGGAATTGAATCCAGACAAGAAGGTGTTAGTAATTGATATTTGTCCACAAGCTAATATTTCTGAAATGCTTTTGGGAGGACAAGAAGGCAATGGAAGCGATAATTTGCTAAAACAACAGGGAAAGGTTCCTAGATGTAGTATTGGTGGATATTTTGATTATCGTTTAAGCTCACCTTTTACAGTTCCTGATTTTGACGCATCTTCCTATGTAACAAAACCCAATAAATTCAATGAAAATGTACCTAAAAACCTTGATTTAATCTGTGGTGATGCATTATTAGAGTTACAGTCTATAGCCATGAATACATTAGCTAATAACGATATCCCTGGTGTAAATGCTTGGCTATCTGTAATTGATTGGCTTAAAAATTTACTAGACAAGCTTGATTATGATTACATTTTTCTAGATACGAACCCGAGTTTTTCAATGTATACGCAGATAGCCATTGCTGCATCCAATAAGGTTGTTTTGCCAGTAATGGCTGATGATTCTTCTAGAAGAGCAATTCAAAATGCATTTTCTCTAATATATGGTCAGAGACTACCTTCTGAAGTATATCGGAATTATACGTTTGCAAAGAAGTTAGAAGATGCAGGTCGCGCCCTTCCTAAAATTCATCTTATAATAAAGAATCGAATTACTCAATATATGGGAGATGCTTCAGCATTCAAGGCAGTGTTGACTGCAATGGATGATGATGTTAATGAGTTAATTGATGACTATCCAAATAGTTTTACCTTCTCAGATGTTGCTGATGGAATGGTGAGCGTGCGTGATTTTGGCACTACAGGAATTGTCGCTTTCGCTAGAGGATGTCCTTTTTCAGTTATGCCTTCAGGTAAGTTATCAGTTGCAGGTAGAAGAGTAGGAGTAAAAGCGGATTATCGAGATGCAGCTCTATTGTGTATAGATGAAGTTGTAAGTAAACTATAATCATAAAGTTAGATATACTTTGTTAGTATATTAATAAAACCTTAGTTAGTAAATATAATATGATTAAGTGCTTATTCTTAAAATTGATTAAGCGAATAAAAAATGGCTTTTTTATGGCATCGATTTCGTTATATTGATATATGTTTTGATACCTAATTTTAATACTTAACAAGGAGTGATGTATGAGTGACCAGAATTCAAATGAGCAAGCGGCTAATCAGTCAGAGCACAAGCAGCGCTTAGAGACCTTAGCCATTCATGCTGGCTACAGTGTCGAGCCTACAACCAAAGCGGTAGCTGTACCTATCTATCATACTAGCTCTTATGCGTTTGATAACACTCAGCATGGTGCGGATCTGTTTGATCTGAAAGTTGCGGGCAATATCTATACTCGTATTATGAACCCAACTAATGCAGTGCTTGAGGAGCGCGTTGCCGCACTAGAGGGAGGTATAGGTGGCCTAGCAGTAGCCTCTGGGATGGCGGCTATTACTTACGCCGTGCAGACTATCTGTGAGATGGGTGATAATATCGTTGCGGTATCGACATTGTATGGTGGAACGTATAACTTTTTTGCGCATACCTTACCGCGTCAAGGAGTAGAAGTACGATTTTTTGATCATAAAAATCCTGAAGCTATTCGCGACCTGATCGATGACAAAACTAAGATGGTATTTGCTGAGAGTATCGGTAATCCGCTCGGCAATATCGTTGATATTCAAGCGCTCAGTGACATCGCTCATGAGTATGGTGTACCTGTCGTCATTGACAATACCGTGGCGACTCCTGCACTTTGTCGCCCGTTTGAATATGGCGCGGATATCGTTGTCCATTCATTGACCAAATACATGAGCGGTACAGGGACTTCAATTGGCGGTGCTATCGTCGATAGCGGTACTTTCCCTTGGGGCGATCATCCTGAGCGTTTCCCGCTGCTCAATACGCCTGATGCCAGCTACCATGGTGTCAACTTTGTCAAAGACGTCGGGGCCGCTGCCTTTATCGCTCGTGCTCGGGTCGCACCACTGCGTAATACGGGAGCCGCACTCAGTCCGCTCAATGCCTTTGGTATTTTGCAAGGGATAGAAACCTTGAGTCTGCGTATGGAGCGTCATGTTCAGAATGCACAAGCCGTTGCAGAATATCTACAAGGGCATGACAAGGTGGCATGGGTCAAATATGCAGGCTTACCCGATCATCCTGAGCACGCATTGGCACAAAAGTATATGAACGGCACGCCTTCATCCATTCTTACTTTCGGAGTAGTAGGCGGCAGCGAGGCAGGGGCATGCTTTATTGATGCTTTGCAGCTGATCACTCGTCTGGTCAACATCGGCGACGCCAAATCTTTGGCTTGTCATCCAGCTTCTACCACTCATCGTCAGCTCAATGGACAAGAGCTTGAGCAAGCTGGGGTTAGCGAAGATATGGTGCGCTTATCGATAGGTATTGAACATATTGATGATATAAAAGCAGATTTGGCACAAGCGCTAGCTTCTGCTTAATCAATAAGCTTATAAAATAACGGATAAACTCATAAAAAAGCCCCTATCGCTGAATACAGTGATAAGGGCTTATAGCTTATAGACAGTTGCTAGCGTTTTATCTAAACCGATAACACACGATGAGCGATATCTTTATAGTCTTGCGACTCTAAGCGTGGACCGAACTGCTGAATAATTTGGGCTGCGACCTCAGAGGCAAGACGACCACATTCAGGCAAGCTATAGCCCTGTGCCAAAGCATATAAAAAAGCCCCAGCATAGTTATCACCTGCGCCATTAGTATCGATGACATCAGTGACCTTAGGCGTAGCCACTTCATAGAAGCTAACCTGGGCGTCAGTGTCAGATTTTTGCGCAATCACAGCACCGTTTGCCCCATCAGTGACGACGGCTATTCGGCAATGATCAAGTAAAGCTTGCGCTGTGGACTTGATCGGCTCTTCACCAGTAAATAGGCGCGCCTCTTCACTATTGCAGAATATCACCTCAACCTTATTGCCAAGCATATTAAGTAGGCCATCTTTGGCAAACCTGACTACGGCAGGATCAGCAAAGCTTACCGCGATTTTGGCGTCATTAGCTGCCGCTTGCTGTTGCAATTGCGCCATTGCAGGTTGAATGCTTGCAGACATGCCTAGATACCCCTCGATATATAGCCAATTAGCCTCTGTTAATGCATCGAAATCGACATTATCAGCGGTGATCTCACTTGAGGTGCCAAGATAAGTCTGCATCGTGCGCTCACCATCATCAGTGATGGCGACGACGCAAGTGCCCGTCACACCGCCAGCATGGATTGACTTATCCGAGGTGGCAACCCCTGCCTGATGCAAGTCCTGCAGATAAAACTGCCCAGGTTTATCATCACCCACCCGGCAGGCATAGAAAGGCTTACCGCCTAAGCTGGCATAAGCAAACATAGTATTAGCCGCCGAACCACCGCCCGCTTGTTTGGCAGATTTAATCTCGGCCAGTGCCAAAAAGGCCAATAATTCCTGCTGCTCGTGAAGCTCTGACAAGGTCATATTACCTTTGGTTAAGCCCGTATCTTCTAAGGCGGCATCTGATAACACATACTCGTGATCAACCAGCGCATTACCTATCGCCATTACATCGTACATAACTTATTCCCTTGACTAAAATATTAAAATGAAAGCTCTAAAAATTATTCAATTCGGTTCATTACTGCTACTGCTAATAACTAACTATAAGGTCTTTTACTCTTGTAGGGCTAATAAACGCTGATAAAGTGCATTCTTTTTTACCCCAGTAATATCAGCGGCTAAGGCGGCCGCTTTTTTAACGGATAAATCTTCTAATAGCCGTTTTAATAACGTATCATGAGCGCTTAAATCATCTTCATCTTGAACGATAGTATCGCCTGCCACCACGATCACCATCTCGCCACGTTGCTGATTGTCATCCGCTTTTACGAACTCAATTAAGTCGCTAAGCGTGCTTTTATGCACGGTCTCAAAGGTCTTAGTTAGCTCACGACAAAAGGTTGCTTGGCGCTCACCACCGAATATCGCTGCCATATCCTCAAGACTGGCAATAATACGATGTGGCGCTTCATAAAATATTAGGGTTTCCGCTGCGGCTTTTAGAGCGGTAAGCTGCTTTTGGCGGCCATGAGTCTTAGCAGGTAAAAAACCAATAAAGCTAAAACGATCAGAGGGCAGACCTGCCACCGATAGCGCTGCAATAGCTGCCGATGCACCGACGATAGGCGACACCGTAACCCCTGCTGCGTGAGCTGCTTGCACGAGCTGGAATCCTGGATCACTGACCAAAGGCGTGCCCGCATCACTAATGAGTGCCACCGAATAGCCTTGCTGAATCATCTCAATTATTTTGGGCGTTTGAATGGCACTATTATGCTCATGATAGGCCCATAACTTATTATGACCTTTTTTGGGTGCTTCATTATTTGGCGCTGCATCAGCTGCAAGCTCGCTACGGGTTTTAGCCTCACTATCAAGGCTAACAGGGCTAAAATCAGCGTCTTTACTTGATTTTGTATCGATCCCAAAATGCGCAAGCAGTCGCCCTGAGGTACGCGTATCTTCACAAGCGATAATAGCGACTTGCTTGAGCGTCTCTATCGCGCGCGTGGTCATATCGCCAAGATTACCAATCGGAGTCGCCACGATATATAGACAAGCGGGCATTTTGGTTGGGGTGGACATAAGACCTCTTAAGCGTTGGTTAAAATAGAGAGACACAAAAGCGGTTAGTTTACCATGTTGTGCTATGATAATTACAAATGCAATAGCCGCTAAAGTTTATGGATTAGCTAAACGGCTTAGCTATATAGCTTTCGCATCACCGACAGTGGATTTAGGTTATGACTAATAATGATAAAGCTAATCATAACCTTATATACCTAACGGACTCTGAACATTCGGCTAATAGGGTTAATATAAGTATTGAAACTAACTCAAACACTATTAAGACGAACAAGACGACCAAGACAAATGTGGCTCATGTTAATAAAAGTAAAAGTCATAAACTTCGAAGCCCTTTATTAGCCACTTCACCAACTCAGCGTCAAGGCAGTTATTTTGAGCAGCTCGCCTGCGACTATCTACAGCAGCAAGGTCTGCAACTGATTGCCAAAAACTGGCAGCAGCCAAAAGTAGGTGAGCTGGATTTGGTGATGATAGAGGTAGGCGTCGCATGGTCGACGCTAGTGTTCGTCGAGGTCAGACAGCGGCAGTGCTCAAGTTTTGGCGATGCTGCCCTGAGCGTGACAACCAGTAAGCAGCGCAAAATTATCAAAGCAGCTCAATATTTTTTGCAGCAGTATCCTGAATATGCCGATTATGACTGTCGATTTGATGTGATCGCTTATAATATAAATAAGAAAGATATAAACAAAGCAGATATTGCCAAAGCTAAACTTGAAAAGGATAAGTTAGAGCCTTCTAATGCTAGCGTGACAAAATCTAATGCGATCAAGCCCAGCTACCAGCCTGAGTGGTTAAAGGGTGCTTTTGTGGCTCAAGCTTGGTAGCATTGTGTTTTTGCTCTAACCGTTCATAAAGATTTTGGATAACTTATTATAAAACTATTTATAAAATTAAATTTTATTGTTAACCATTAATTTTCTTATAAACTATTAAGTTTAATATTCGCGAGGCAGGAGATGATGAGGATGCATACCTTTAATAGCTTAGTTTGTAATAGAACAGGTTGGCTGCGTTGTACTATGGCGAGCGTGATTACTCTGACCGCTGTCATTAGCACGGGCTGTACCACTAACTATCTGACCAATAGCACGCAAGGTACTTATGGCGTACCAGTGACTGAGCGCACAATTCCCCAGCGTCTGCTGGATCGTAGTATTGAGCATACCGCAAAGATTAACGCCTACGCGCTAAAGCAAAACCTGCAAGAGACTAGCCGTATGAGTATCGACAGCTTCTATAGTGAGGTGCTACTCAGTGGTGAAGTGCCAACCGAAGAGATAAAGTCGCAAGTGGAGCAAGTGATCCGCTCAATGCCAGATGTACGCCATGTCTATAATGAGCTGAGTGTTGGGGTAGCTCGTGGCTATAGCTCTACGGTGCAAGATAATTATATTAATTCAAAGCTGATAGCCAAGGCGCTCACAAATAACAATATAAAATCCTCACAAGTCAAAACAGTCACTAATAACGGCGTCGTTTATGTCATGGGACGAATGACGCCTACGCAACAAAGCTTAGTGATTGACGTGGCAAATGATACGGCTGGAGTGACTGAGCTGGTACTACTCACAAAATTGGTCAATGATAATGGCACCTCTATTGGTGACGAAGACATTATGTTTGAGCGCAATGTAGACAATACCACTGGTGCCATTACCGCTCCTGTATCTACTAATACGCTAAACAACACATCAAACAATGTACCAAATAATGTACCAACGCCCGTCATAAGAAATACCACTACCGAGCCAAGCGAATCTAGTCCTTATATTGAGCTGTATAAAAATCAGCAGTAATCGCTATTTGCTGAAGTATAGAGTTCAAAAAGTCGATAGTCTTGCTTGTCTTTATAATGTAATCGCTATAGATAGTAATTCTTCACAATAACCCTTATAGAGATAACAGTAAAAATACGCCCGTGAGCAAAGTTGCGACTAAGATAATAGGGTCTATACAGAGTCCAAAGACCAAACTCGCACGCATATTTAATAAAAAGGGATATCAAACATGAAAGATACCAACAAGCCGACATCAGTCAATGAGCTGGCAGATAAGACTTATATCGTTAATCTGGCAAAGGTAGGACTAACTACCTTAATGGCGATAGGAAGTATTGCGCTTGTCACTCAGCAAGCACAAGCGCTATCAGCGTTGGGCATTGTCAATGGTATCTCATCGAGTGGCGGTGTCGGTGTCAGTCGTGACATCGACTATGGTGACGCACCGTTACAAAACTTGGATATGTACTATCCCAAGCCCTTAGCACAAGCCATGCAAGCACAGAGTGCCATTACTGATAGCTATCCGATGATAGTGTTCGTCTACGGTGGCTCATGGGAGAATGGCAGTAAAGAGGATTATGCTTTTGTCGGTCAGAGTCTTGCACAGGCAGGCTATGTCACAGCGGTGGTCAACTATCGAAAAGCACCTGAGTATGTCTATCCTGATTTTGTTGAGGATACCGCCAAAGCTATCGCTTGGAGCTATGAGAATGCTACAAAATTCCATGCTAATCCCGAACGTCTAGCGGTGGTCGGTCATTCAGCAGGGGCCTTTAACGCTGTTGCGGCTATCGCTAATGAGGACTTTTTAGCGCCTTATGGGATGAGTCCGAGTGATATTAGTGCGGTCGTCGGTATCGCAGGGCCTTATAGCTATGATTTTCGTAAGTTCGATAGTGCGAGTGCTTTTCCTGCCGATGCAACGCCTGATGAGGTGATGCCCGATCGTCAACTCAAAGGCACGCAGCCACCGTATTTATTGTTAACCGCAGAGAACGATAAAATCGTTTATGAAACCAATACGATCAAGATGACCCAAGCACTAAAGGATTTTGGCGCAACGGTTGAGACGGGTGAGATCAAAGGCGCGAGCCACGCCACTAGCATTGGTGCGATGGCGAAACCTTTACGCTGGGTCAATGATGTGCGCGCGCAAGTACTGACTTATCTAGATAAAGAGCTGAAATAGTTTGATAAGAGTAAATTTACTCAATTAATTATTTAATATAAGTAATCCCCAGTTTGGCATAGCGCCAGCTGGGGATTTTTTATGCTTAATAGATCAAATAGGTAATCAGGTCAAGTGACTAAATATTTAACCAGCAGAATATTTTCAATAATTCCTGTCAATTCGATGTTATATGGCTCTATTATAGAATAGAGCTGTTGAAAGAATGAGTCGTCACCGCTTTAGCCGATAGCCTCATGAAAACAATAAAAATAACGGCTCTAAAACTAAGTATTAATTATCAAGCACTAAGCTCTATGGCCAAGCATTAAAATATGGAAAGCTAACTTAACCTAAAGGATGATTCTCATGAAACTACTCAAACTCTCACTACTGAGCCTAACGATAGCACTGCCGTCATTAGCCCTCTCATCACTGGCACTGGCAGCAGGCGGCGATGACCCTATTACAGGAATTGATATTATTATCAAAAAAGACCCTGGCTCACAGCCTATCGCCAATATACCTTTCACTGACTCAGAGATGAGCCAATACAATGAGCTTAGAGAGAACGATCGCCCTGCTTATCTGAATAAAGTCATCGTCCCTAAATTACAGAGCGTTAATCAAAAGTACAATTATCCTATTAAATGGGATGACATCATCGAAAAAGGCATCGAGCAGCAGTGGTGCATCACCGTACCATGTAACGCAAAGACCAATATGATTATACAGCTCACTATTCCTGAGAGTTTGCGTCAGTCTGATGTTAAGTTTAGCTTAGCCAGTCAATCAGATCGAGTGATAGAGCGTCGCACCATAAAGCGTGTCGAGCAAATCAGAATGCGTTAAAGCTAAGATAAAGTGCTTCGCTTTTGCATAATCGTAAAAGTCGTTATTATCATTATAGTAATGTGAATGTCGTCTGTGTATATGTCATGTGCGCTTATACACAGACAGTGCTGTAAGATGCGCAAACTCTTGTTATAATGTCGCCATTCAAAAATCATTTTATAATTAAAGACAGGATATCTTATGAGCATGAACGCTGACGACTTAATCGCATTTTTACAGACGCATTATCCAGACGCTTTTATTCAAGCGGCCAATCAAGGCACTAAGTTCGACGTGCGCGTTGTCGATGCGAGTTTTGAGGGCAAACGTGCCGTACAACGTCAGCAAGCGGTTTATGCGCTGGTCAACGACAAAATCGCCAGTGGTGATATTCATGCGCTTAATATTCAAGCGCTGACCCCTAGCGAATGGGAAACTCAACAGCAAAGCTAATTTCAGGTAGTCGGATTAGTTTTCTAAGTAGTCGCTCATAGGACTGCTTTTAGTCTTTTTCTAGCGTAAGTTACTCTTATATTCTGTATGTTTACGCTTCTTACTCACATTAAATGTCACATTCAAGTTGGTATCTTATGGATCAGTTTTTAATCACCGGTAGTAGTCGTATCGCAGGCGAAGTCAAAATTTCAGGCGCCAAAAATGCAGCTTTGCCTTTACTTGCCGCTATGATATTGGCCGAAACCCCAACGACTCTACACAATGTGCCGTCATTACAAGATGTACGTACCTTGATTAAGCTGATTGGTGGCATGGGTATCAAGATTCAAAAGCAAGAATCTACCGTCACCTGCGATACTAAAGCTATCGATAACTTTTATGCGCCATATGATCTAGTCAAAACCATGCGTGCCTCTATCTTAGTACTGGGTCCGCTATTGGCACGTTTCGGTGAAGCGGAAGTGTCCTTGCCAGGTGGCTGTGCAATTGGCTCGCGTCCTGTTGATCAGCATCTAAAAGCTTTTGAAGCGATGGGCGCTACCATCAGTGTCGAGAACGGCTATGTAAAAGCGCAGGCTCCTAAAGGGGGCAAGCTTATCGGCTGTAACTTCTCATTCGATATGGTCACCGTTGGCGGTACTGAAAACGTCATTATGGCAGCAGCATTAGCCAAAGGTACTACAGTGCTAGGCAACTGTGCACGCGAGCCTGAAGTCGTTGATTTGGCTAATATGCTGGTGGCGATGGGCGCGAAAATAAGCGGCATTGGTACTGCAACCATGACCATTGAAGGCGTTGAGCGCTTACATGGCTGTGAGTATTCAGTCGTCCCTGATCGTATTGAGACAGGCTCATACCTTGCGGGCGCGCTAATGACTCGCGGTGATGTTCTAGCCACCAACACCTCGTCTTTATTATTGATTCCCGTGCTTGAGAAGTTTGAGTCAATGGGCGCGACGGTGACGACTGGCGATGATTGGATTCGCGCTAAGATAACTGGGCGTCCGTTACCTGTCGATATTCGTACTCAGCCGCATCCTGGATTTCCAACCGATATGCAAGCACAGCTGATGGCGATTGCTTGTCTTGCTGATGGCACGAGTACCTTTATTGAGAATATTTTTGAAAACCGTTATATGCACGTGCCAGAGCTCAATCGCTTAGGCGCATCCATTCAAGTCGATGGTCATACTGCAGTGGTCAAAGGGGTTGAGTGCTTTACAGCAGCGCCTGTTATGGCAACCGATCTGCGTGCTTCAATGTCATTAGTCATGGCAGCAGCAGCGGCTGAAGGTGAGAGCCTAATCGATCGTATCTATCATATTGATCGCGGTTATGAGGATGTCGAAAATAAACTACGTGCTTTAGGCGTCACTATCGAGCGCATTAATAGCAACGACTGATAACACGCCATAATAATTATTAAAAGAGTCTTCTTTACGCTGCTATCTGCACTATTATCTATAGCAAGATAGCAGCGCAAAAAGATGATAACTGTACATGGATATTTAGCGGCTATGACTAAAAAAACTAATACTGAGCAGACAGCTTTGCAAAACGATATTTTACTAAATGAAGTAGATAGTGAGTTTAATGGGTTAACCTTGGCTTTGTCTAAAGGGCGCATACTAGAAGAAACAATGCCTTTATTGAAAGCTGCTGGGATTGAGTTATTAGAAGATCCTGCTGCTTCGCGTAAGCTTATTTTCCCCACGACTAATCCAAATGTACGTGTACTCATATTGCGCGCAAGCGATGTACCGACCTATGTCGAACATGCTGCTGCTGACTTTGGGGTAGCAGGTAAGGACGTCTTGCTTGAGCACGGTGCCAATCATGTTTATGAGCTATTAGACTTACAGATTGCTCAATGCAAGCTGATGACAGCAGGGGTAAAAGGGGTCGTTTTACCCAAGCGTCGTTTGCGTATCGCGACCAAATACGTCAATGTCGCTCGCGCTTATTTTGCTAGTCAAGGGCAGCAGGTCGATGTCATCAAGCTTTATGGCTCGATGGAGCTAGCGCCCTTAGTTGGCTTAGGCGATTTAATTGTCGATGTAGTTGACACAGGTAATACGTTAATCGCTAATGGTCTTGAGCCGCGTGATCATATTTGTGATGTGTCCTCCCGTCTCATTGTCAATCAAGTCAGTTACAAGCGTAAATTCGAATTGCTTGAGCCTATCCTTGAGAGCTTTAAGGCTAGTATTGCGAGTAATAATTAAGCCGTACTACATTAGTAATATCAATGTTAAGAATACAAAACTTAAAACCAGTTTATCGCTATAAGATATATCTAGCATGGTAAACTGGTTTTGTTGTTTCAGTTATTTAATAATAAATTTAACTCAGCTGATTTGTAAGCTGTTTGCTTTATTGATCTGATGAATTTTTGATATTAGTATAGGATGGTTTTATGCGTCAATTGAGTACCCAAGATAGTGACTTTGAACAGCAAATAGATGCCTTGTTAGCTTTTGAAACCGTCAATGATGCGCAGTTGTTGACTACGGTTGATGATATTATCATGCAAGTTCGTCAACAGGGAGATCAAGCGGTATTGGCCTTGACCCAACAATTTGATCAGCATCCAGCGACAGCGATGAGCGAGCTGGAGTTGACCCAAGAGTCTTTAGCGACTGCCTTTGCTGAGCTTGACGCCGAGGTTAAACAGGCATTGACCACTGCTGCTACGCGAGTACAGAGCTTTCATGAGCGCCAAGTACAAGACAGCTGGGACTATACCGATGCGCTAGGTAATCGTTTGGGCCAAAAAGTCACGCCTTTGGATCGAGTAGGCATCTATGTACCAGGCGGCTTAGCTTCCTACCCTTCATCAGTACTAATGAATGCTATCCCTGCCAAAGTCGCTGGTGTCACTGAAGTGATTATGGTGGTACCTGCGCCAAAAGGCGTGCTTAACCCATTGGTACTAGCCGCCGCACATCTAGCAAAAGTCGATAGAGTATTTACTATTGGCGGTGCACAAGCCGTCGCCGCATTGGCTTATGGCACTGATACTATTCCAGGGGTGGATAAAATCACAGGGCCTGGGAATAAATACGTTGCCGCAGCCAAACGCGCAGTCTTTGGGCAAGTCGGTATCGATATGATAGCAGGGCCATCTGAGGTGCTAGTCTATGCTGAGGGCGAAGCGGCGGATCGTGCTGATTGGCTCGCGATGGATTTATTGTCGCAAGCTGAGCATGATCGCATCGCTCAAGCTATCTTTGTGACGACCAGTCGTGAGCAGTTAGCAGAAGTCGCTATAGAGATTGAGAAAGCATTGAGCGAGTTGCCAAAAGCAGATATCGCTCGTGATGCTCTGCAAAATCGTGGCGCGCTTATTTTAGTGCAGAATCGAGAAGAGGGCATGGCATTGATCAATCGTATCGCACCTGAGCACTTAGAGTTATCTGTCGATGACCCTGATGCTCTGCTAAATGATATTCGTCACGCGGGCGCGATATTTATGGGTCGTCATACGCCAGAGGCCATCGGTGACTACTGTGCAGGGCCCAATCATGTATTGCCAACTTCTGGAACAGCAAGATTCTCTTCACCACTTGGCGTGTATGACTTCCAAAAGAAATCATCGATTATCTATTGTAGCGAGTCTGGCAGTAAGCCTTTAGCCCAAACCGCAGACATTCTAGCGCAGCGTGAGGATTTGGATGCTCATGCGCGCTCAGCTCGCTACCGTTATCAATAAATAGCTCGATGATGAGACAAACGCTAGTGTTTCCCATAAGCTAGTGTTTACTATAAACATAGATGCACTAGCAGATATAAAATACATCGAACGAATAGTAACCAGTCATAATAATAAATATTGAATAAGGTTTTGTATTTAAGATCTTATAGTCATTAATCAACGCCGCGTATAGTGTGCAGAGTAGGATGGTTTATGAGTGAGCAAAAAATCGATAATAGACTTTGGTCAGCCAAAGCTCGCAATTTGTCACCTTATGTCCCTGGTGAGCAGCCACAGCATGATAATTTATGTAAATTAAACACTAATGAGAATCCGTTTCCTCCCTCGCCAGCAGTAGCTGCGGCAATCGCTAAGCTCTTAGCCGAGCAAGCTTGTGAGCTGCGTCTATATCCAGCGCCTGAGTCTGATGATCTGCGTAGCGCACTGGCAGGTTTACATAATCTTGATAGCAACCAAGTGTTTGTTGGTAACGGTTCGGATGAAGTGTTAGCCCTGATATTTGCCAGCTTTTTTATGAAAGAGCGTCCTATATTAGCACCCGATATCAGCTATAGTTTTTATCCTGTATACGCGCAGACCTTTGGTGTTGAGTTGGTCAAGATTGCCTTAGAAAATGATTTTAGTATCGATCCGGATGCTTATCGCCAACCTTGTAGCGGTATTATTATTGCTAACCCGAATGCACCGACTGGTCTGCTGTTAGGGCTTGATGATATTCGCAAATTGGCTGATGAACATTCTAATGCGGTGATTGTTATCGATGAGGCTTATATTGACTTTGCATCAACGGATGAGGGTCAGTCCGTTTCAGCGATAAGTCTTATTAACGAATTTGATAACTTACTAGTCACTCAAACCTTTTCAAAATCGCGCTCATTAGCGGGTTTAAGGGTGGGCATGGCCTTTAGTAATCCCTCTTTGATCGAAGCGTTAACGCGAATGAAAAATAGCTTTAATAGCTATCCGTTAGATAAGTTGGCGCAGGCAGGCGCAAGAGCCAGCGTATTAGATCATGATTATTTTGAGCAAACCTGCCAAAAAGTCATTGATTTACGTGAGTCATTAACCTCTAAGCTGACTGATCTTGGCTATCAAGTATTGCCATCACATGCCAACTTTGTTTTTGCCCGTCCACAAGACGGCAATGCCAGTGACGTCGCTGATGCATTACGCGAGCAGGGCATTATCGTTCGCCATTTTGACAAAGCTCGAATCAGTGAGTACTTGCGTATTACGATAGGCACGGCAGCGCAGCATGAGCGGTTGATTGAAGCCTTGACGGCGATACATGCTACTGATGCTACTGCAAATTGAGGACGAGATACAACACAATAGAGTAAAGGCGACGGGAGAACAGCTTTTGTAGGGTGACATCCATCGCACCTATAATGACGCTATCATTAATCATCGGTGCATAAAATGCACCCTACGCCTGCTTTATCTTTTATGAATGTTATTACTTAGAAGGGTTTGGATGTTTTTTAATGAATGTTTCTATAATCTCATTCTCATCTTCTCGGTTGAAATCAGCAATTGTTTCGCCATGATCTTTTAGTAGCATAGACATATAGTACAATTCATCATGAGCGTATAGCTTCTTTAAGATACCAAAATGTATAGCGTTAACTACTCTAGTATGTTTATAACCTTCGTTTGAATTTAATCGTTCTAAATCTTCTTCGATATAGCGTTTTTCTTGTATGGCATGCTCAAGCTTTATTTCAGTATTATCTCTTTCTGTTCCTAACTTCTTGTAATCAGTTTCAAGGTTATAAATCTTGTTCTTTAGAGACTGAATTGTTTCTACATATTCTTTAACTGATTTTAATGATGCGTAAATCATTAATATTGCAAAAGCAGGTAAGCCGATTACTATAAGCGCCCCACATATCCAAAAAAACATTTCCATACCTACCTCTAATTTTGTAGATAAAAAGCTACGACCGTAATACCAAAGCCCGCTTTGTAAGCTACGGCTTTAGCCCAGTAAACCGTTTTGCAAAATAATGACCTATATAATAATAGGTAGGCTATAAAAGTAACAATCAGCTAATTAGTATGAATCGATATAACCATTATTTAACGCTATTACTTTGCGCCAACACCCCAAGCAAATTGCCTACTTTATCCAAACACTCCTGATATTCGCTTACACAGTTGGATGCAATAGTAATACCACCACCTGCCCATAGGCTGACTTGTTTTTTATTATCAGCGTCCGTACCTGCCTGCAAAGTGCGAATCAACACGTTCCATTGACCACTACCATCGAAGTTCATATAGCCCATAGTGCCACAATACGCCCCTCGTGCAGCACCTTCTAGTTCGGCTATGATTTCGACCGCGCGTTTTTTGGGTGTACCCGTGATAGAGCCAGCAGGCAGACTACCGAATAATACAGCTAGGGGATGAGCCTGCTCTTTTAGCTCAGCGGTAATCGTGCTGACCATGTGATGGACATTGCTAAAACTTTCAATCGCAAATAGCTTTGGTACTTTGACGCTACCTGTCTTGGCATATCTGCCCAAATCATTACGCAATAAATCGACGATCATTACATTTTCGCTGCGGTCTTTGTCGCTAGTTATTAGCTGTTGTTTTAGAGCATTATCTTGCTCAGAGCTTTCGCCGCGTGGCATAGTGCCTTTGATAGGTTTGGTAATGATATGACGAGTATTGGTTGTTTGATCGGTAGTAAAGGTAAAGAACAGCTCAGGTGAACAGCTTAATAACTCAAAGTTTATATTTTCCAAATAGCCTGCAAATGGTGCGTTAGTATTAGCATGTAAGCTAGGGAGATAATCGAGCAGTTTCGGTGCTCTGTTATTGTTAGATTCTTTTAGATACCCTTGCCATGCTTGGGTGAGGTTAATCTGATAACAGTCGCCTTGTTGTAGATAGTCTTGAGTTTCTGCAAAAGCTTGCTCGTAATCATTTTTTTGCCATTTCGCTTTGAGCATCAGCGGGGCAAGTGGTACTTTATTTTTTAGTGCAATATTATTAGAGTTTTTGATCAACTCATCATTCAACGCATCATCTAAATGCTGTAGATAGTTTTTAAGTTCATCAATGATAGCTTGATCAGCAGCAGTATCTAAAGGGTTAGACAGTGGCGTAGTCAACTGCCAGCTGGTTTGAGTATTGTCTTTGACTGGCGATAAATAAATATCGTAATGACCCAGCACTGCACAAGGCTGCGTGGCTTGAGGAATATCTGCTACAGGACTTAGCTCATGAGCTGCCATATCATAACCAATAAAACCAATAAGACCGTGCTGATAGCTGGGTTTTTGATTGATTATATTTTTTTCATCTAGTAGAGCTGAATGAGTAGCGACTGCCTCGTAAGCCTTACTATAAGTGATTAGCTCCTCTTGCCACTCTAGATAACTGCAATAGGATGCTATTATCGATGACTTATCACGACACATCTCGACAACTTTGTAATAGCTGGTTTTATTTTTAGGGTTTTCTATTGATACGGAACAAGGCTTATTAGCATTAAAATAAACGGACCAGCTCACCTTAGGTAGCAAGCCTATAACAGGCTGACCATCATTATTGAGCCAAACCAGTTGCCAGTTTGCCGTAGGGTTTTGTGCTGTCAGATGACGCTGTAAACGCGGTAACAGATCTGCTGCTGACAAGCCAGCAAAACGCCATCGATTGAGAACCGATGGCGTATTTTTAAAGTCAGATTGTTGATTGTTGTCTGTTACTATCATAGATTAAGCAGTAAACTTTTTGATAATTAAAGTTGCGTTAGTACCACCAAAGCCAAAGCTATTGGTCATTAATGTGTCAAGCTGTACATCGCGTTTTTCGGTAACAATATCGAAGCCTTCAATAGCAGGATCTAAGTTTTCAACATTGATGCTAGGAGCAATAAATTGCTCTTGTAACATGAGTAAGCAGTAGATAAGCTCTTGTGCGCCAACTGCTCCTAAACTATGACCGGTCATAGATTTGGTTGAGCTAATAGGGGGTATAGAAGCGCGGCTCTCAGTATTAGCATCAGTACCAGAGTTGCCAAACACTTTTTCAATAGCGCCAAGCTCAGTGATATCACCAAGTGGCGTGCTAGTACCATGACTATTAATATAATCAACGGTTTTTAATCCAGCCTGATCTAGAGCTTGTTGCATACAGCGCACCGCACCTTCACCACTTGGCGCGACCATTTCAGCGCCGTCGGAGGTTGCGCCATAACCGACGATTTCGGCTAAGATATTGGCACCGCGAGCTTGGGCATGCTCTAAGCTTTCAACCACGACCATCGCGCCACCTGCGGCAATCACAAAGCCATCACGGTCTTTGTCATAAGCACGTGAGGACTGCTTTGGCGTGTCATTATATTGAGTACTCATCGCACCCATGGCATCAAACATGCAAGACTGTGTCCAGTGCTCAGCTTCGCTACCACCTGCTAATACCACGTCCGCTTTACCTAATTGAATCAGCTCCATAGCATGCCCAATGCAATGCATTGAGGTGGCGCAAGCTGAGCTGATAGAGTAGGAGGGACCATGAATTTTTAGTCCTGTGGCAAGCGCCGCTGATATCGAGCTACTCATCGTTTTAGGTACTGCCATCGCACCGACACCGCGCAAGCCTTTTTCACGCATAGCATCTACTGCAACAGAAACACCTTCTGTTGAGGCACCACCTGAGCCTGCTACGACGCCAACTCTTGGGTTTTGACTAATAGTGTCAAGAGACAACCCAGACTGTTTAATAGCATCTAAAGCACAGACATAAGCATAAAGACTGGCATCGCTAAAAAAGCGTTTAAGCTTACGATCAATAGTAGAAGTATCGAGCTGTGATTTATCGATACTACCACTGACCTGCGACTTAAAGCCATGCTCAGCATAAGACTCGTTAAAAGTAATGCCTGACTGTCCTTGCTGCAAAGATTCAGTAACGGACGCCAAATCATATCCGATGCAAGAGACAATCCCTGCTCCTGTAATAACCACTCTACGCATAGTCTGTTCCTTATGATATTGAGTGCTTATCACAGCTTAAATACATGATAAGCAATAACTTTTGTGTTTGCTTGAGCCTTAATTTTATAATAAAACCCTTAAATTTATGACGAAACATAATTTCAGTGTACAAGCATACCTTATTTGTAGCTATGATAGCGTATCAGCTCTATAAAATATCTATCTAATAGTAAATTAGTTATCAAAAGCAGAAATTATTTTGTGCTGATAAGCAATGTAAGAGACTATCGATATTTAACAAGAAGATTAAATACTATATCTATAAATAAATCATTTATATTTTTAGATACAAACTTTGCTATCCTAATAACATTGTTAACACTGACACTGAGTCGAAAGTTTAGCTACTATAAAACCCTAAATCTAATCTAGATGCCGTTGCTGTTAGCGCGCCTAGACATTATTATTAGCGAGCAATACAAAAACTAAAATATTTCATTACCATTAATTTAAGGATATAACTATGGCAAAGCGTGACATTCTCTCAAAAGGCATTAGTACTGTTGGACATTTTACCCGTGACAATCTTGAACGCGTCGGCTCACTATTAGATAGTGCCAATGCTAAGACAGGTCAGCCTCGACACTTTAAAGCTGTCAATTTAGGTGATGAGGACTATCAGCAAGATTTATTTCGTGAGCAAACCCTAAAAGCCACGCAGCAGTTATTGGGTAATCGTTTTGCAACTTATGGTAAATATGCCAAAAAGATAGTACCTGATAGTTTTTTCCAATCGACAGTCGATGGTGCATTTGCTCAAGTGGCAAAACTGGCGTCAACTTGGAGTCAGATTGATTTACCCAGTGAGCATCGCTTTGCTGATATCTCAAGCCTAGATGATGAGCAGCGTTATGCGCTTGCCACCGATATTGCCAATCAGAATAGAGCATTAGCGACTTTAGGTGGCTTAACGGGCTTAGCAGGCTTGCCAGGATTATTAGCCGACACCTTGTGGTTGTTGCTAGTATCTTTACGTACAGTATATCAGTTGGCCGCCGTTTATGATCAACCCCTGACAGGTAAGCAAGGCGTTAAGATGGCGTATGAGTTACTCGCTAACGCTGATTTAAGCAAGATGCAAGAGAAGCAAGCACTGCTAGCAGGTCTTGGAGTAGGTAAAGGCTTACTTGATAACGCTCAAGGCAATGGTCTACATAGCGAGCTAAAGAACTTGGGTCTCAAAAACAAAAACGTTAACTACTATGCAGAGCAAGTCGATAGTATCGCCAGTCAAGTAGGGATTGATTTGGATCAGATCAACCTATCTTGGATTCGTCGCTTTTTACCAGCCACTGCGGTTATCGTAGGTATGCGTTATAACAGTCGTCTGATTGAAGAGGTCATTGGAGTAGCGAGAGCGACTTTTGCCCCAGAAGCAAAACTTGCCAATCGGGCGATTACCGATGATAGCAGCAGTGAAGCTGAGGTCAAAAAAGACGCTAACACTGACGCTGATAAAAAAGAGTCTGGTAAAACAGAAGACAAATCAGATAGCAAAACTGACATCACTAAGTCTGATACTAAAAACAGTGCCAAACAAGAAAGTGCTGGTACAGATACCGATGACAACAGCAAGATAGAAAAGGGTGCTGATAAGGCTAAAAACAACAAAACTGCTGATAAAGCTGAAAGTAAAAGCGAAACTAAGCAACCAGCAGAAGCCAAAAAATAAGTGCAGCTGAGGGTTTATCCGTAAATTATGGCGACAATGTAAAATAGTTTTATGACAAGCTACTTTAAATACGGTACTTGAAAAACAGTACATTATCGCCATTTACAGATAATTCAACACATCTATTAACGTTTCACCTTTTACCCTATACCTTTCATAATTGGCTTTATACACATCTTTTGAATGTTGTAAAGGGTATCTAGTGATAAATAGTTGAAATAGTAGCAATATATCTTTATAATACATTGTCCTAAAAATGGGTAGCCTAAAAACCTTAGACAAACGTCAAATGGTTGGGCGTTGACCCATTTTTTTGTTTTATACCCAACGGGAGAAGGATGCCTTATGGCAACAACTAACCAATTAATTCGTAAGGGTCGCAAAACCATCAAGGAAAAGTCAAAAGTTCCTGCGTTGCAAGCGTGCCCACAACGTCGCGGTGTATGTACTCGTGTATATACTACTACCCCTAAAAAACCTAACTCTGCCATGCGTAAAGTATGTCGTGTTCGCTTAACTTCAGGTTATGAAGTAGCAAGCTACATCGGCGGCGAAGGTCATAACTTACAAGAGCATAGTGTTGTGCTTATCCGTGGTGGTCGTGTTAAAGATCTACCAGGTGTACGTTATCACACTGTTCGTGGTGCACTCGATTGCGCTGGTGTAAAAGACCGTAGACAAGGTCGCTCTAAATATGGTGCTAAGAAGCCTAAAGCTTAATACTTAATACTTATATATTTAAGACTAATATAACAGTATTGTTTTAGCTTGATTAGTACACCCCATTAACTGTGCATGGGTTCGATGTTGTTTTAAGTTTTATGCTAGGTCTTACTAGTATTAGAGCTTAGATGACATAACACCATGCAGTAAGGCTGACTGACAACTCGCTGCTACGTAAATTAAACAGTACGAGATTGTGAATGTTAGACACTCCTGAAGACAAGGAAATTTATTATGCCAAGACGTCGCGTCGTAGCTACCCGTGAGATCCTACCGGATCCTAAGTTTGGTAGCCAAACCATCGCAAAATTCATCAACCACGTGATGAGCCATGGTAAAAAATCTACTGCTGAGCGTATCGTTTACGGTGCTCTTGAGACTGTAGCGCAAAAGCGTAACATCGAAGATCCAGTATCGTTCTTTGAAGAAGTGCTAGAAAATGTGCGCCCAATGGTCGAAGTAAAAGCTCGCCGCGTTGGTGGTGCTACCTATCAAGTACCAATGGAAGTACGCCCCTCCCGTCGTACTGCATTGGCTATGCGTTGGATAGCTGAAGCTGCTGCAAAGCGTTCTGAAAAATCTATGGCTTTACGCCTAGCTGGTGAGTTGTCTGATGCCTCTGAAGGCAAAGGCAATGCTATGAAGAAACGTGACGAAGTTCACCGTATGGCAGATGCTAACAAAGCATTCTCTCATTATCGTTTCTAAATTTATTTAGAGATATAAGCATCTTTTATAGTCAATCATTATTAATGCTAATAATGGTCATTGATTATTTAATTGCTAAGCGTGGCTAACTGAATAATCAATTAGCCACGTTATTGTTTATTGATTCTCGCCATTCTCAATTGCAGTACTTAATGACTTTAGTATGTAATTGACAGCAATGGCGAACATCTATTATCACGATTTTGTATGTTTGTTTTGTTCCACATTCAATGCCACTTTATCCTTACTATTGAATACTTTTTTAACCGTATTAGGTTTATGAAGTTATTAATAAAAGACTAGAGCTAAATGCTTTTGCCAAGGTTAAGCGGTAGCGACACAAATATATACACTAATTTCCTTAGGAAAA
Organism: Psychrobacter sp. M13; assembly: GCF_030718935.1. Lineage (NCBI taxonomy): Bacteria > Pseudomonadati > Pseudomonadota > Gammaproteobacteria > Moraxellales > Moraxellaceae > Psychrobacter > Psychrobacter sp. M13. The sequence goes on along the minus strand of NZ_CP132194.1, from coordinate 2,754,900 downwards.
TATTATGGCTCGTACAACTCCCCTAAAGCGCTATCGCAATATTGGTATCTCAGCGCACATTGATGCTGGTAAAACGACTACTACTGAGCGTGTTTTGTTTTACACTGGTGTTAGCCACAAACTTGGCGAAGTACATGATGGCGCAGCCACCATGGATTGGATGGAGCAGGAACAAGAACGTGGTATTACTATCACGTCAGCTGCAACCACTTGCTTTTGGTCAGGTATGGCTAAGCAGTTTGATGAGCATCGTATCAACATCATTGACACCCCAGGTCACGTTGATTTCACGATTGAAGTTGAACGTTCTATGCGTGTTCTTGATGGCGCGTGCATGGTTTATTGTGCAGTAGGTGGCGTACAGCCACAGTCTGAAACGGTATGGCGTCAGGCTAATAAATACAAAGTACCACGTCTTGCGTTCATTAATAAAATGGATCGTGTTGGTGCTGATTTTTATCGCGTTGTTGAACAGATTAAAACTCGCTTAGGTGGTAAGCCAGTACCTCTAGTTGTTCCAATTGGTAAAGAAGACAACTTCGAAGGTGTGGTTGATCTTGTGACTATGAAAGCTATTTATTGGGATGAAGCGTCTCAAGGTATGGAATACGAAGAACGTGAAATTCCAGCAGAGCTTCAAGAAAAAGCAGAAGAGTATCGTGAGTATCTAGTAGAAAGCGCTGCTGAAGCTACTGAAGAGCTGATGAACGAGTATCTCGAAAACGGTGAATTGACTGTAGATCAAATCAATAGCGCTATTCGTCAATTGACTATTGAAAACGAAATCATTCCATTGCTTTGTGGTACTGCCTTTAAAAACAAAGGTGTTCAAAAGATGTTGGATGCGGTTATTCAGTATCTTCCAGCACCTATGGACGTCCCTGCTATTAAAGGTATCCTTGATGACAAAGAAGAGTCTGAAGGCACCCGTGAAGCGTCAGATGAAGCACCGTTCTCAGCACTTGCATTCAAAATCATGAATGACAAGTTCGTTGGTAACTTAACCTTCGTTCGTGTTTACTCAGGTGTTCTTAAGCAGGGTAGCAGCGTTTATAACCCAGTTAAGATGAAGCGTGAGCGAGTTGGCCGTATCGTACAGATGATGGCAGATGCTCAACAAGAGCTTCAAGAGATTCGTACTGGTGATATCGCAGCCTTAGTTGGTATGAAAGACGTCACTACTGGTGATACGCTTTGTGACGAGCAAAATGTTATTACGCTTGAGCGTATGGAATTCCCAGATCCAGTTATCAGTCTAGCAGTTGAGCCTAAGACTAAAGCGGATCAGGAAAGAATGTCAATTGCTCTAGGTCGTCTTGCAAAAGAAGATCCATCGTTCCGCGTACATACTGACGAAGAGTCTGGTCAGACTATCATCAGTGGTATGGGTGAGCTGCATCTTGAGATTCTAGTCGATCGCATGAAGCGTGAGTTTAGTGTTGAAGCCAACATCGGTGCGCCGCAGGTTGCTTACCGCGAAACGATTCGTGAAACAGTTGAGCAAGAAGGCAAATTCGTACGTCAGACTGGTGGTCGTGGTAAATTCGGTCATGTTTGGTTACGTCTTGAGCCACTTGATCCATCGGGCGATGTTGAATATGAATTCGCTGAAGAAGTTGTTGGTGGTACGGTACCAAAAGAGTTCCATGGTGCGGTTGATAAAGGTATCCAAGAGCGCATGAAAAATGGTGTCCTTGCTGGTTACCCAATCGTCAACGTAAAAGCGACTTTATATGATGGTTCTTACCATGATGTCGATTCTGATGAATTGTCATTCAAAATGGCAGGTTCTATGGCTTTCCGTAAAGGTTTCTTAGCGGCAAATCCTGCGCTACTTGAGCCAATCATGAAAGTTGAAGTTGAAACTCCAGAAGACTACATGGGCGATATCATGGGCGATCTTAACCGTCGTCGTGGTATGGTTCAGGGTATGGAAGATCTACCTGGTGGCACTAAGCAGATCCGCGCTGAAGTACCATTAGCAGAGATGTTCGGTTATGCAACGCAAATGCGCTCTATGTCGCAGGGTCGTGCTACTTACTCTATGGAATTCCAAAAGTACGCTGAGATTCCAAAGTCAGTATCTGCTGAAATCATCGCTAAGTTCAACTCAAAAGATGAAGACGAGTAAATATTGTTAAAGCAAGTACTGTCAATAAGTACTGCTAGATAGGGCAAAATAAAGCTTATCTTTAGTTTGTCCGCGACAATTACGCCAATAATCGGTTAAAAGACTTGTTATTGGCGCTAATTTTCTTATAATATCTGCACATCGAATGTGCATACTTTTAACACTTATCTTAATGCGGTCAGTATTGTTCTAGCTAGTGTATAAACACGGCTAAAGTACTGAGCCCCAATAAAAGAGGAAACACCCATGGCAAAGGCCAAGTTTGAACGCAAAAAGCCACACGTCAACGTAGGAACTATCGGACACGTTGATCACGGCAAAACCACATTGACAGCAGCTATCGCAACAGTTGCTGCTATTACCTCAGGTGGCGAAGCCAAAGACTACGCGTCTATTGACTCAGCCCCAGAAGAAAAAGCACGTGGCATCACCATCAACACCTCACACGTAGAGTATGACACTGACGCTCGTCATTACGCTCATGTTGATTGCCCAGGTCACGCCGATTATGTCAAAAACATGATCACCGGTGCTGCACAGATGGATGGCGCTATCTTAGTCGTATCAGCGACTGATGGCCCAATGCCACAGACTCGTGAACACATCTTGTTATCACGTCAGGTTGGCGTACCGTACATCGTCGTATTCATGAACAAATGTGACGTAGTAGATGACGAAGAACTACTTGAGCTAGTCGAAATGGAAGTACGTGAATTACTTTCTGATTACGACTTCCCAGGTGATGACACCCCAATCATCCATGGTTCTGCGACTGAAGCCCTAAAAGGCTCACAAGAAAAATATGGCCAACCAGCCGTAGTTGAACTACTAAACATTCTTGACACCTACATCCCAGAGCCTGAGCGTGACATCGACAAAGCATTCCTAATGCCAATCGAAGACGTCTTCTCAATCTCAGGTCGTGGTACCGTAGTAACCGGCCGTGTTGAATCTGGTATCGTAAAAGTTGGTGACGAGATCGAAATCGTCGGTATCCGTGACACTCAAAAAACCACCTGTACCGGTGTTGAGATGTTCCGTAAACTGCTTGACGAAGGTCGTGCAGGCGAAAACTGTGGCGTACTACTACGTGGTACTAAGCGTGAAGACGTTCAACGTGGCCAAGTACTAGCTAAGCCAGGTTCAATCACTCCTCACACCAAGTTTGACGCTGAAGTATACGTACTATCAAAAGAAGAGGGTGGTCGTCACACACCATTCCTAAACGGCTATCGTCCACAGTTCTACTTCCGTACTACTGACGTCACTGGCGCAATCCAATTACAAGACGGTACTGAAATGGTTATGCCTGGTGATAACGTTGAGATGGGCGTAGAGCTTATCCACCCAATCGCTATGGACAAAGGTCTTCGCTTCGCTATTCGTGAAGGTGGCCGTACTGTAGGCGCTGGTGTTGTTGCTAACGTTAACGTTTAAGTTCTAGCCATTAGGTTAAACTTACTCAGTTAGTCAAAAGCCGCTCTCTTAGTTGAGGGTGGCTTTTTTGTGGGTGAGGGTTTTGTTTATAGATAATGATAGAATTTGAGGTGGACTTAGGGTGTATTTCATACACCGATGGTTGGTAGCAGTGTCATTATCAGTGCGCTGGAAATCACCCTGCACAATATAAACTAGTTAGGTACTATCAATCATACTTTTTTGGTTTGGTATTACTACATTAATCTTAAAAACAGCTTTAAAAATAATATGAATAAAATAGTAAAGTTTATATTTTAATGATATACAATTATTCCATTTTGCTCGTAGGTAAAAATATGTTGATAGTTAATCGCCTGAAATTCTTACTTATTCCAACTGTCCAATTGTGTGTCTTAGGCATCATTAGCTTTAGCGTATACGCTGAGACTGATATCAACCAAATTGAGCAACAGCAGTTTAACCAGTATCAGCAGCGTATTGAGAATATAGAAGATAGAATTGCTCAACCTTTTGTCAGCTTAGACAAATCCACGCAAACTGATGATTTACTACGTGTGCCTCTGAACGAAACCCCTTGCTTTAACATCTATAAAGTTGAATTAGTGCTGCCTGATAAATCTTCTCTCAAGCGGCAGTTTGCTACTATATTAGGGCCGATCAAGTATGGGCGTGGATCCATCTTAGGCAAATGTATCGGTCAGCAAGGCTTAAACTACGCCGTACGTAATGTCCAAAATGAGCTAATCAAACAAGGTTTTATCACTAGTCAAGCGAGTCTATTAGCTCAAGATTTAACCACTGGGACATTAGAGATTACCATCATTCCTGGTCGACTTGATAAAGTATGGCGAGGTAAAGACGGTCATCCCAATGTCAATGTTAGCAACGCCCTCGTTTTAGATAAAGGCGACATTATCAATTTAAGAGATATTGAAACCAGTTTAGAGAACTTTAGGTTGCCGCAGTCGCATCTCACTACGATTGATATCGTCCCTAGTATCAATGCTACAGACAATGAGCAATACGGTAGTAGTGATCTAGTTGTGACTCAAAAACGCGCTAATCGCATACAGTGGCAGCTCGGTATTGATGATTCTGGAAACAAAGATACCGGTCAGTATCAAGGCACTATTAGCGCTACCATTGATAGACCACTAGCATCGAATGATGTTCTAAACCTCTCTTATACGCATACTATTGATCCTTGGAACAATGTAGACAGCTCCTCTAATAACGAAAGCATCTATGCTAACTATCGTTATCCTTATAAGAACTGGCAATTGCAATTGACTTATAGTGACTACGGTTTCGATCAAACCTTAGCAGGACTTAATGACGATATTATCTACAGAGGCAGATCTGATAACAGCGCTGTTGATTTGCAAAGAATCATACATAGAGATAGTGAGTCCAAAACAATTGCTACTGTAGGCGGTTATCATGGCAATTCAAAGAACTTCTTTGATGACATAGAGATTGAAGTACAACGTCGTCGCTTTGCTGGTTGGAAAGCTGGTATTAATCATCAGCGTCAGACAGCTCTAGGAGAGTTTAACGCCAGCTTACAATATCAGAGAGGCACAGGCGCTTTTTCAGCGATTCAAGCTCCAGAGAGTTTTATCAGCGAAGCGGAATCACAGCCAAGTGTTTGGGAGGCGCAATTTAATCTTAGAAGTCCATTCTATATTTCTAACGCCTCTTATCAGTATAATTTGCAATGGCGCGGTCAATATAGTCCAGATATTTTGATTCCTCAAGATAGATTCAGTATTGGTGGACGCTATACGCTCAAAGGTTCAAGTGAAGAACAAAGTCTGTCAGGAGAAAAGGGAATGTTACTGCAGCAAGAGATTGCTCGCATACTACCTCTACCTAATCAAATGACTCTTATGCCTTATTTCACTTTAGATCAAGGCTGGGTCGATGGCGATAGTACCCAATTCTTAGCAGGTAAATATCTAGTGAGTACAAGTTTTGGCGCTAGGCTCTATTCGAGCAACATCAGCATAGATGGTTTTATCGGTAAAAGTCTGCAAGCGCCTAGCTCATTTGATAAGGATACTGTTGGTGGATTTAGAGTGACGGTTTATAACTAGAGATGACATATATTAACCTAGTAAGATATTATCTCAATTTTGCTAGTTCAGTCTTAATACTCTCAAGTATCACGCCTTGACTGTGTAGAATAAAAATTAATTGTATAAAAATAGCCTACAGCCATGTGGGCTTTTTTTATAACTTTAAAGTAGGTTACAGTACCCATAAGTCTTTGAAATGCCTGTTTATATAGGGTTGTCCACCCCGCTACAAAATAAATAGAAATAGACGAAAATAAAGCTAGTATTTACAATAGTTCAGGATTACAATCTGAAAAAATTAGTAACATTTACTAACATCATTAACATACCAGAGTGATTATAAACATGAATAAACACTGTTACCGAGTAGTATTTAACAAAGCCCGTGGCATGATGATGGTTGTTAGTGAGGCTGCCAAAAGTAACAGTAAAACGGCTGGAGATGGTAGTCGTAATAATGTGTCAAACACAAAGATAGCTACTAGTAATTCAAGTTCTTTATCTCGTTTAGTGGTCGCTATATTGTGCTGTCAAAGTATGGTATATACCCAAGTACAAGCCGCTACTAGTCAGATCCAAAATACTGCTAGTAACATCCCTACTAGTCAGCGTGCTGCTCTGCTCAAAGCAGCTAATGGCACGCCCATTGTCAATATCCGTACCCCTAACAGTAATGGCTTATCACACAACACTTATAACCAGTTCGATATCGGCTCCAATGGTGCCATTCTTAATAACAGTATGGGTGGTGCGAATACGCAGCTAGCAGGCACTATCGCAGGTAATCAGTACCTAGGTAAAAACGTCGCCAATACCATCTTAAATGAAGTCCGCAGTAATGCGCCTGCCAAATTCCAAGGTAACTTGGAAGTGGCAGGCCAACGAGCTGATATTGTCATTGCTAGTCCATCGGGCTTGCAGATACAAGGTGGCGGTTTTATTAATGCCAATCGCGCCACCTTGACTACAGGGACGCCAAAGATTGACAGCGCAGGCAATTTAACCGGCTTCGATGTAAAGCAAGGTACAGTTCAGTTTGATAATGCGGCAACTGGTAGCGCACTTGGTGGCGTCCTTTATGACGGCAAAAACAAAAACCAAGCTAATTACGTCGACGTATTAGCTAGAGCCGTCGTTATCAATGGTCAGATCCATGCTACTCAAGATGTTGATATAGTCGTCGGTAGCAACACCGTAGATTACGACACGGGCGCAGCGACTAAAACGACAGGTACAGGCATTGCTCCAACCTTAGCGGTAGATGTCAGTACGCTTGGTGGTATCTATGCCAATTCTATCAACCTAATCGGAAACGAGAGCGGCTTAGGTGTCAGAAACGCGGGTAATATAAAAGCGACTCAGCAAGTGGTATTGACCGCCTCAGGTAAGATTGAGAACACAGGCGCTATAGAGACCACTAAAGCGCAAACCAGTTTAGTCAGTGTCAATGCGACAGGCACCACAGGTAGTATTGAGCATAGCGGTATTATTAGTAGCTATGGCATGATCGACGTGCAGGCCGATAAAGACATTACTCTCAATAAAGGCATTATCAAAAAGAATAATGCAGGCACAGCAGTACAACTGATGCCTGACATCATACGTATCGATGCAGGTGGCAGTCTCAAAGTATCTAATAGCTCCGATGTGCGTAACTTAACGGTTGATGATCAAACTAATATCTATACCCATTCAACTTTAGATACGACGGTCGATAGTAAAAGCGCTATCGCATCAAACGGCGGTATCTCAATAGAGGCAGACCGCTATGCGCAACTCAAAGATACTAGTAGCATTTCTGCTGGAAGTGCGGCATTGAGCATTAGCTCAAAGAGTGGCACGACGGTTGACAATGCAACAGTTACTGGGCGCGGTGATGTCTATATCGCCTCTGCCACTGCTGATACGACTATCAGTAATAATAGTCAGCTTAGCGCACAAAAATCATTAGCTATCAGTGGTGGTCGTGATGCTATTATTAAGTCAGGTAGCCGCGTAGTTAATGCAAATGAGCTCAAAGTACAGGCTATTCGTGATGCACTAATTGAAAATACGGGTGGTATAAAGGTCACTGCTAATGCCACTCTACAAGCAGGAGAGCATGCGCAGCTAAATAATAATAGCAAACCGATCACAGCAGGCAAGCAGCTCACCGTTGAAGGCAAACGAGCAACGGTCTCAAACAGTATCGCTAACGCTACTGACGGTATTTATATCATAAGCCAAGGACAACATATTACAGTTGGTAATAGTACTTTGGACAGTGAAAAAGGCGCGGTTACTGCTATAGCAAACCAGTCTGCGCTATATGTCTATGGTCTTAAAGCCAATGCTAACAGCACTATATTAGCTGCTACAAACAACATTAATATTTTTAATAGTACGCTTAATGCAGACAACATTGTTATTGAGTCAGGAGATGATACGAATATTGATCAGTTGACCACGACAGCTAAAAATATTAATCAAACAGGAGGTACAAGTGTAACTTCTAAATCAAACACAAACATCGTAGATACTAGTTTGAGTAGCGCAGGTAATATTACTGTGCGTAGTGACTTAAGTTTGAGGCTGAACAATAATGATATTCAAGCCCAAGGCATTGTGCTAAAAACAAGTAATGATAAAACGCCTAAAGATGCTGGAGGCCTCAATAATCGTAATGGTGACATCAGTCTCAGAAACACTAAGCTGACAGCGACTAACAGTGCAGATATTGGACTAATTGTTGATGCTGCTAATTATCTTGAAGTATTAAATAGTAATGTTACTTCTACAACCAATAGTACTTTAAAGTCTGGCAATGTGCTGATGCTTAATAACAGTCAAATTAGTGCAGGCAAGAATCTTGCGATAGATAGTAGCGATCGACTAACAACCAACGGTGATCTTCTTTCTGGATATACTGATTCAAAGACTAATAATATATTTCATGGATTTAATCAAGGCATTACAACTTTGCAGGCAGATGAAATATTATCCATTAATAGTAACTCAACACAAAGCTATCGTAATGCGAATATTACAGGCGGCGCTGTTTTGATTAATTCAGATGCTAACATAAATTTTGACGACAGCATGTATGTTCAAAATAAGATGCGCATTAATGCTACGGGTAATACAAAACTTGCTGCTAGTAAAGAGAAACTTATAGATGGTAAGGCCGTCAATACGCTGGACGGTGACTTAGCGATCACTAGTAGTACAGGTAATCTAACTATTGATCCAAAGAACATTACTTTAAACGCAACAGGAGATCTAAGCTTAGCGGCTCGTGGAGGTCAGTTATATCTAAAAGGTTATAAAGGAACGCAAGGATTGGGTTCTGAGCAAGTAGTCAAATTAAACACTGCTGGTAATATCAATCTAAGTGGTAAAAGTGTATTGATTGAAGGCAGTGATCTAATATCTGGTAACATAGTTCCAATACGCGTAGTATCAAGTGGTCCGACAGTAACTCATCAAAATGGTACGGTTTCTTCTAGTGTTACAATAGGTTATCAAGATAAAATAACACCTACGGGCGGTATCAATATCACTGCTACTGATGGCAGCGTGGAGTTAAAAGGGGTTAAAAATAGTTTTAGTAATTATGTTTCACCTTATAAAATTAGTACTATAAATTCTGAGATAGCCAACGCTCAGGCAGAGCTAAATCAACCTTTTTCCGATACTAAATGGGTTGAAGAATTTAATAAACAAAAAGCAGACTGGACACAATTTGTGTATGTTGATTGCATAAAATCACCTTTTCGTAGTTCTAGTGAATGTAGACAAAAACGTATTAATGACATGGGAATTGCAGAAAGAAGTCGACCAAACTATTTTAAAATGACTAAAAGTGCTAATTATGAAGAGTATACATCATATTTATCAAGGCAAGAGACGTTAAGAGGTACATTAAGCGATCTTAATCAAGTACTTGCAACCTCACAAAAAGCATCGACAGGCTATGAGCACAAAGCTTCGTCTATTGTAGCGGGTAAAGATATTAATATCACAGCTAAACAGGGCGTGTTGATTGAAGGCGCCGATATATCTAGCAGTTTAGGTGGTATTAATATCTTAGCAGAGGGTAATCTTGCTCCTATAGAAGTCAAGGATGCTGATGATAAGACAGTCGGTCTCAATTATGACAGCATTCGCATCACAGGCTTGGCTGATATTTATCAACAAGGTAATATAAATAGTAAAGGCGAGGTCACCGGAAACAATTACTCGTATCATCAATTGATCAATCAGCCTAAACTCACCGCAGATAAAAATATTATAATATCGGCTAAAGGCGCGCGTCCTGTCAATCAAGCTTCCATAGTTTTTATTGATAACAATGCCGTCGTGTTAAACAGTGCCGATATCAAATCGTATAATGGCGATGTTCGTATTGACGCCGCGCTTGGTGATATCAATCTTGAAGCCTCACAAGTGGCATTTATGGATGGCTCGCAAACAACGACGACAAAACGTAAATGGTATGGTAAAAAGAAAACCACAACGACCACTAAAACCTCTTTTAACACCAATGCGGTAACTACAGATATTGCAGCAAAGAATATCAAGCTGACTGCAGAGAGCGATATCAATATCTATGGCTCTGAGCTGACAGCTGATCCTAAAGGTACTATTGGAATAACCGCAGGTAGGCTGAACAATCTATATAAGGTCGAAGACCGAAGTGTAAGCGAAACGGATATTAAGTCAAAGTCTAGCTTTTTAGGCATACGCTATAACAAAAATCACACTAATGACACCAGACAAGAGCTGTCTCAACTGCCTGCTGTATTAGCTGCTAATAGCGCTGCGCTTAAATCAGGTGGAGATACCCTGATACAAGGTTCTATATTCAATACTGAAAACGCTAATACGATTCAGGTTGGTTATGGAAAATATGCAGATGCAAATGCCAATGTGATATTACAAGCTATTACCAATCAAATTAAAACCACGCATACTCAAGATAAAGAAAGCACGCTGTGGATGAAGACGGTAAAAGAAAGCGATACGGTAACTGCTGCTCAGTTGCCTAAGTTTAATCAGGCACCGACGATAACACTACCAGACGGTGGAAGTATTATAGTAGACATCCCTGTTGAGATCACTATTGATAGGAACAAAAAAGCTAAGGAGGCTATTAGTAAAAGCTCAGAAGAGCTTGGCAGAATTGCGCTTGAGCTGTCTAAGCAACCAGGTTACGAGTATCTAGCAGAGCTGGATAAAAATAACGATATCGACTGGCAACAAGTGAATCTAATTCAAGAGCACTTCGCCTTTGAACAAGAAGGACTGACGCCTGCTGCTGCTGCATTAATTGCTATTGCAGTGACCATAGCTCTACAAGGAATGGATGGCGGTGGTATAGCAACCTCTCTATTAGGTCAACAGTCAGCTGTAGCGGCAACAGCAGCAACAGCAACTTCTGCTGCTACGGTTGGTACAGCATCAACGGTTACTACTTTGGGTCTTGCAGGGAATGCCGCTATGGCTACCTTAGCCTCTCAAGCTGCGGTGACATTAATCAATAATAAGGGTGACATCAGTAAGACGCTTAAGCAATTAGCCAGTAGTGCAACTATACGAAGTATGGCGACTGCTGCGTTGACAGCTGGTATAGGCGCTCAGTTAGGACTAGGTAGCGCTGCTACCGATCCCTTTAATCAAAAGCTGGTCAATGCTGTTGGTTCAGGGATGACAGATGCGTTCGTCAATGCGGCTATTAACGGGGTCAGCTTAGAAGATGCACTTAAGAATAGCTTACGCAATGCGTTAGTTGATGTATTTGCTGCTGAAACATTCAGTAGTTTCGTGAAAGGTATTGATACTAATGAGTTTGCTGACAATCTTGCACATAAGTTAGTAGCTGCTGGGGTAGGATGTATATCTGCAAGTGCTAAGAAACAAAGCTGTGATGCTGGCGCACTTGGTGCAGCTATTGGTGAGATGTTAGGTGACTATCTAGTCGATGACCCATCAAAACTCACAGCCAAACAGAAAGCAGATATAATTAATGCTTCTAAATTGCTTGCTGGTTCTGTGGCGCTATTAACTAACGTTGATGTAAATACAGCAGCTAATAGCGCTGGTATGGCAGTTGAGAATAATGCTGTATTGGCAATTCCAGTAGTGGCATTGGTAGCTGTAATTGGTGGCATAGCCTATGTTGTTAGTGTTCCTGCGAATAAGCAGCATGAAGTAGCTCGAGCTCTTTATAAATTAGGAAGTAATACAATTGCTTTAGGAAAAGACTTCACAAATAATACAAGACTTATTAATACTTATATGATCGGTCAAATAGGCTCTGGTATTAATATACATATAAGTCCTGCAGGTAGAATAGACCCTAAAAGTGGTATTCTAATTAACCCTCAACAAAAGAACCCGTTTGCAGGTATACCAGGACTTGAAATTCAAGATTTCAATAGCGTTTTAAATGGCTTAGGGAAGCCTATAAGTAATAACGGTGTGACAATCCTAGTTAAACCATCGCATGCGAAAAATCCGAGCGATTATGTTATATATAACTTGTCCGATACATGGTCAAGAGGTACTCATCCAAGTTCAGAAGCTTCTCTAGAAAAACATTTTAAAGATCATGGAGCTGAAGTTGGAGCGACAGATAAGGAGCAATACCTAAGGAAAGCTGAAGGATTTAAGCAGAATCTTAGGGGTGCGACTAAATCACCTGTTCCTGGTGGCACAGAAGGTGTAATTAGGCATAAAAAACTTGATAAATATATAGATTTAGCTCCAGACGGAACTATAATTTCATTTGGCAAATCTTAAAATTATATGCTTAAATATTAATTAATGAGGTGCTTATGATAGATTTTAGTATCAGGAACGATAGTAAAAGAGCAGGTAGGCTGAACTTTCAAATAGGTCATGTTTTTGAAGAGTATGATTCTTATAATAATGAGGTAGATGAAAGTCACATTGACCTTAAAGATTCAATTGTTATAAAAGAAGAAGCTTTTTCTTTGGTAGAGTCATGTTTTGCTTCAGAATTTCCAGTAAAGGATAGACATTACATATACTATCATCATGGAGAAAACTTGCATGATATTCAGAGTATTAAGAGTATTATTAATAAGCTAAATGAGAAGAAGAGTAAGCTTGAGCAGCATGGAGTCAATATAGAGGAATACTATTGGTTCGAAAAAGAGGTCATTCAATATTTAAATAATAATAAAACTATGATTTATAAATTTATTGACAATATTATTAATTTTCTACAACTTTCGATTGGGGAAATTGAGTGTAAAGCGATATATGTTATTGGTATATGAATATGAGCAAACATAACGATGATATATAGGCTCACATTAGAAAAATAGATAGCACGTAGCACGTAGGTTGGGTGGAGCATGCGACACCCAACACTTATAAGTCACAAAGCTCTTCAATCTGCCCAATCTACAGGTAATAAACCATCCGCCACAAATCGATGGAATGATGAATACTGCCAATCCTGAACTCGTTCTACATATCCATGCCTAACAGGATTCATGTGAATATAATCTATGTGCATGCGATAATCTGCTTCATTACGAATACAATGCTCCCAAAACCTGCGTTGCCAAATACCACGCTCGCCCTTTTTCTGACGACTCTTTGATATACGCTCAGTTTTGGCAATACTATGAGAGAAATAATATTTAATCAGCTTAATGCGCTTTGAAAAGTCAGCATCATCACTTGGCATAGTACACAACATATGCAAGTGATCTGGCAAGATGACAATAGCATCGATATGAAAAGGATGTTTTTGTTTGACGATTTTAAAAGCGTTCCGTAAAACATTGACATGTTGAATTAGCAAGTCGCCTGATCTATCTGCAAGGTTGACGGTCAAGAAATAGCTAGCGCCTTTATGATAATGTCTGCGATATTGCATGGTATTCTACGAGTGATAAGGTAGAGTTAATCTTAATCTATCGTGTTGGGTGTCGCAAGCTCCACCCAACCTACGGGCTAATCATATAGATCTATTTAAGAGTAGTAGAGAATATAGAGGAGCGAGATATGCCAAAGATGCCAACAATAATATACATCAATTTCAGGATACTCCTGGGGATGGAACTGGTTATCATTGGGCTGGTTCTGATAACGGTAAAACACTAAGTGGAAAGATAGTTCCACTCAATATTCCTAGTGAGGTTAGAACCAATGGTTTTTGGAAATAAAACAGAAATTGCTTTTGATATACAAAAGAAGAACGGAAACTTCATTGTAATGGATATTATAGTTAATTCAGTAAATATTAGTTGTCGAGACAATTCTTATTACATACTACCATTGATTAAAAATATAAAAAAAGAAATTAAATTCATTGGTACTAATGAATTATTTTTGAAAAAAAGTATGCATTGCACAAATCTATTAGAACTTCATGATTTATTTTATGATCATAGAGTAAAAGTTTATGAGAGCAATATAGAAGAGTTAGATGTTCTTTTTTATGACCTATCAACTCAGAATGCGCTTTTTTATGTGTATCAAGAAGAAGACATGCTAGTATTTTTAGGTAAATTTATTGAAGGTGATGAGCTTATAAGTACAAAGGTCAGTAAAAGCGATTTCTTAAATACACTATCCAATTTACTAACTAAAATTGAGTCTATGTAATAAGAATATCATTTACATATTAGCTCGTAGATACTATGAGAAAAAGTAAGATTAAAAGCTTGATTTTTCTATAACTTTAAAATAAAAATAACTCTGGTCATGTACCAGAGTTATTTTTATGGATATCTCAATTATCTATTATTAATAATAATAGGGTAAGAAATAGTCTGAGGCTCAGGTGGTGGCGTAGCACGTAGATACCATGAGAAAAAGCAAGCTTAAAAGCTCAATTTTTATGTAAAGCAGCATTAAAAGGCTGTTGGTTTTTGAGAACCGCTTGAGCGATGGATAGAATCTTTCGCATCAAAGCGACGATCACCACCATCTTAGGTTTGCCATGACTGTTTAAGCGAGTGACAAAGCTTTGATAAGCACCATTTTTATACTTGCCAAATGCGAACCCCATAGCAGGCATATACAGCACCTTTCTAATTTCGGAATGACCAATCTTAGAGATACGAGGCTTCTTTTCAACAGAGGTTCCTGACTGATGAATCATAGGAGTGAGACCTGCAAAGCTTGTCGCTTGTTTTGCCTTTTTGAACTTAGACCCATCGCCTAGATAGGCAAGTAGCCAAGGCACAGTGAGCCTGCCAACAGCGGGTATAGAGGCTAGAAGCTTGGCATTACGTTTGAGCGTCTCATCAGAGGCAATAAGCTCATCTATAGTCGCTTGAATCAAAGTGATTTCAGATGCTAGAAAGTCAAGTGTTCGCTGACAGGATGCTATAGCATCACAGTCTCTAAGCATAGTTTTACGCACCTGTTCAGATTGATGCTGGCACTTTAAATGCTCAAGCTGACGTAGCTTTAGCAGCAAGCCTCGCTCTGCTTCTTTAGGGGGTAGCCACGCTTGTGGCTGCTCTTTGGCACAATAGCGAGCAATAAGCTTAGCATCAACGATGTCACTCTTGCTACGAATGTTAAGACTGCTCGCATAGCCTTTAATGCATTTAGGGTTGATCACACTAACGGTAATACCTTTAGCGTTTAGGTAATATGCCAGTGGTTCCCAATAAACGTTAGTCGCTTCCATCAGAAAGCGCAAATCTGAGGGCGCTTTGTCGAGCCACGATAGTAGCGAATCAAAGCCTTGGGCAGTGTTATCAAAGCTTAAATGTTGATAGTGGGTGTTGTCGATGTATAAAGCGGCATCAAAGCTCTTGCATGAGATGTCAATGCCAATATAATAAGTATGATCCATAGTACTCTTAAACCTTGTAGATTCGGGCTACACGACTGTGTGCCTAGGATACCATTCGAGATGTGTGTTATGGATTGTCGGCATAGGCTTTATCTACGTTACAGGTTTTAAACCTAAGGCTGGGTTCAACTCTATGCCGACAGTGCCTCCATTAGTGTACGCTAATAGTGGCACTTTTTATCATACAAGGTTGGGTGAAGCTTGCGACACCCAACAATGACATATCAGAAAGCTATTCAGTTACCCCGATCTATATCAAGCAAACCATCCGCCACAAATCGATGGAATGATGAATATTGCTAATCCTGAACCCGTTCAACATAGCCATGCTTGACAGGGTTCATGTGGGTATAGTCGATATGAGTGCGATAATCCATCTCGTCACGAATACAATGCTCCCAAAATCGGCGTTGCCAAATACCACGCTCGCCCTTTTTCTGACGACTCTTTGATATACGCTCAGTTTTGGCAATACTATGAGAGAAATAATATTTAATCAGCTTAATGCGCTTTGAAAAGTCAGCATCATCACTTGGCATAGTACACAACATATGCAAGTGATCTGGCAAGATGACAATAGCATCGATATGAAAAGGATGTTTTTGTTTGACGATTTTAAAAGCGTTCCGTAAAACATTGACATGTTTAATTAGCAAGTCGCCTGATCTATCTGCAAGGTTAACGGTTAAGAAATAACTAGCGCCTTGATGATAGTGTCTGCGATATTGCATGGTATTCTACGAATAATAAGGTAGAGTTAATCTTAATCTATCGTGTTGGGTGTCGCAAGCTCCACCCAACCTTGTATGATAAAAAGTGCCACTATTAGCGTACACTAATGGAGGCACTGTCGGCATAGAGTTGAACCCAGCCTTAGGTTTAAAACCTGTAACGTAGATAAAGCCTATGCCGACAATCCATAACACACATCTCGAATGGTATCCTAGGCACACAGTCGTGTAGCCCGAATCTACAAGGTTTAAGAGTACTATGGATCATACTTATTATATTGGCATTGACATCTCATGCAAGAGCTTTGATGCCGCTTTATACATCGACAACACCCACTATCAACATTTAAGCTTTGATAACACTGCCCAAGGCTTTGATTCGCTACTATCGTGGCTCGACAAAGCGCCCTCAGATTTGCGCTTTCTGATGGAAGCGACTAACGTTTATTGGGAACCACTGGCATATTACCTAAACGCTAAAGGTATTACCGTTAGTGTGATCAACCCTAAATGCATTAAAGGCTATGCGAGCAGTCTTAACATTCGTAGCAAGAGTGACATCGTTGATGCTAAGCTTATTGCTCGCTATTGTGCCAAAGAGCAGCCACAAGCGTGGCTACCCCCTAAAGAAGCAGAGCGAGGCTTGCTGCTAAAGCTACGTCAGCTTGAGCATTTAAAGTGCCAGCATCAATCTGAACAGGTGCGTAAAACTATGCTTAGAGACTGTGATGCTATAGCATCCTGTCAGCGAACACTTGACTTTCTAGCATCTGAAATCACTTTGATTCAAGCGACTATAGATGAGCTTATTGCCTCTGATGAGACGCTCAAACGTAATGCCAAGCTTCTAGCCTCTATACCCGCTGTTGGCAGGCTCACTGTGCCTTGGCTACTTGCCTATCTAGGCGATGGGTCTAAGTTCAAAAAGGCAAAACAAGCGACAAGCTTTGCAGGTCTCACTCCTATGATTCATCAGTCAGGAACCTCTGTTGAAAAGAAGCCTCGTATCTCTAAGATTGGTCATTCCGAAATTAGAAAGGTGCTGTATATGCCTGCTATGGGGTTCGCATTTGGCAAGTATAAAAATGGTGCTTATCAAAGCTTTGTCACTCGCTTAAACAGTCATGGCAAACCTAAGATGGTGGTGATCGTCGCTTTGATGCGAAAGATTCTATCCATCGCTCAAGCGGTTCTCAAAAACCAACAGCCTTTTAATGCTGCTTTACATAAAAATTGAGCTTTTAAGCTTGCTTTTTCTCATGGTATCTACGGGCTGCGGCAGGCTGTGCTGCAGCAGAACTTAAAGGATCAGAATGTGCAGCAGGATTGATTGGTGCAGGCGCTGGAGAAATAGCTGCTGAAATTTTGTTAAAAGGTAGGAATCCGACTTTTGTAAGTGCACAAGAACTAGAAGATATACTTGCTCTAAGTAAATTTGTTGCAGGTGTTAGTGCAGCTGTCGGAGGTTATGATGTAAATATCGCTATTGGAATAGCTAATACAACAGTTCTCAACAACGGGTTGAAAGATAAAGCGTTATTAAAATTAGAAAAATCAAGGAAATACCTTGACACTAAATCTCAACAGGCCTTAGATGGATTAATTTCAGCTTATAAGAAAGGAGATATCAATCTTGCAAAGCAGTATAAAAGTCAGTTAGATGATTCTATAGAAGCTTGGGCAACCTCAGGCGGAGGATACACAGTATTAGGCATTGACGGAAAAGCCGCAGTAGGCGCTGCTATATTTGCAGTTAGTGAACTTGTAATACCTACTAATGTGACTGAAATTATTCCTATTGGTAAATTAGGTAAGGCTACTAAGGCAGTTGGTAGTATCTCGCCTGAGATTAGAATTATGGATAAAATTCGGACAATTAGACCTACAAGGTATAAAAATTTAACCGACCAACAGTTTTATACAAAAATTCAGAATGTAATGGAAGGTCAAAAAGTCTCTGTTACAAGTGGGAAGACTTTATATTTATCTCCTGATAAAAAAGATATAATTATAGTTGACCCAAATAACCCGTTAGGCGGCACAATTTTTCCAAATGATAGAAATATTAAAAATACGAATACATACATAAGAGACTTTATTAGTGAAAATGGGGGTATAAAATACTAATGGACAATTTGATAGTAAAAATCCTAATTGATTACGGCGCCGAGGAGTATATTTGGTATAGCTCGTTTACTAATATAACAGATCTTATTGAATGGTGGGAGAATGTCCCTTCTATAGATATTTTAGATTATGACCCACATCAACTCATTAATGATGATACAGTGAAATTTATACCTGCAAATTCAGAAATTGATTTTGGAGTACATTACTCCTCAGAAAACGGGCCAAGAATCATGATGGATAATGATTATTCTTCATATCTTTATTATGGTGGAAAACAGTATAAGCATAAGGGCCATAAAGTTTATAAGAACGGTTTATAGTAATCATTTATTTGTAATTTAAGTTCTTGATAGAGGTGGTAGTATAGTTTTTACCATCTCTATCATGAGCCGTAATGTTGTTTCCTTAGCACAGTTTCATTTGAAAGAGACAATTACTTTTTAATTCCAATCAATTATTGATGATAATAGGATAAGAGATAACCCGTGGCTCAGTGGGTGGCGCAGTTCGAACTACCTCTGTCACGGACTTTTCTGTCGTTTTTTTCTTTAATCCAAAAATCAACATAGCTGTCTTTACTAAACCATGCAGCACGTAGGTTGGGTGAAGCTTGCGACACCCAACAATGACATATCAGAAAGCTATTCAGTTACCCCGATCTATATCAAGCAAACCATCCGCCACAAATCGATGGAATGATGAATATTGCTAATCCTGAACCCGTTCAACATAGCCATGCTTGACAGGGTTCATGTGGGTATAGTCGATATGAGTGCGATAATCCATCTCGTCACGAATACAATGCTCCCAAAATCGGCGTTGCCAAATACCACGCTCGCCCTTTTTCTGACGACTCTTTGAGATACGCTCAGTTTTGGCAATACTATGAGAGAAATAATATTTAATCAGCTTAATGCGCTTTGAAAAGTCAGCATCATCACTTGGCATAGTACACAACATATGCAAGTGATCTGGCAAGATGACAATAGCATCGATATGAAAAGGATGTTTTTGTTTGACGATTTTAAAAGCGTTCCGTAAAACATTGACATGTTTAATTAGCAAGTCGCCTGATCTATCTGCAAGGTTAACGGTTAAGAAATAACTAGCGCCTTGATGATAGTGTCTGCGATATTGCATGGTATTCTACGAATAATAAGGTAGAGTTAATCTTAATCTATCGTGTTGGGTGTCGCAAGCTCCACCCAACCTTGTATGATAAAAAGTGCCACTATTAGCGTACACTAATGGAGGCACTGTCGGCATAGAGTTGAACCCAGCCTTAGGTTTAAAACCTGTAACGTAGATAAAGCCTATGCCGACAATCCATAACACACATCTCGAATGGTATCCTAGGCACACAGTCGTGTAGCCCGAATCTACAAGGTTTAAGAGTACTATGGATCATACTTATTATATTGGCATTGACATCTCATGCAAGAGCTTTGATGCCGCTTTATACATCGACAACACCCACTATCAACATTTAAGCTTTGATAACACTGCCCAAGGCTTTGATTCGCTACTATCGTGGCTCGACAAAGCGCCCTCAGATTTGCGCTTTCTGATGGAAGCGACTAACGTTTATTGGGAACCACTGGCATATTACCTAAACGCTAAAGGTATTACCGTTAGTGTGATCAACCCTAAATGCATTAAAGGCTATGCGAGCAGTCTTAACATTCGTAGCAAGAGTGACATCGTTGATGCTAAGCTTATTGCTCGCTATTGTGCCAAAGAGCAGCCACAAGCGTGGCTACCCCCTAAAGAAGCAGAGCGAGGCTTGCTGCTAAAGCTACGTCAGCTTGAGCATTTAAAGTGCCAGCATCAATCTGAACAGGTGCGTAAAACTATGCTTAGAGACTGTGATGCTATAGCATCCTGTCAGCGAACACTTGACTTTCTAGCATCTGAAATCACTTTGATTCAAGCGACTATAGATGAGCTTATTGCCTCTGATGAGACGCTCAAACGTAATGCCAAGCTTCTAGCCTCTATACCCGCTGTTGGCAGGCTCACTGTGCCTTGGCTACTTGCCTATCTAGGCGATGGGTCTAAGTTCAAAAAGGCAAAACAAGCGACAAGCTTTGCAGGTCTCACTCCTATGATTCATCAGTCAGGAACCTCTGTTGAAAAGAAGCCTCGTATCTCTAAGATTGGTCATTCCGAAATTAGAAAGGTGCTGTATATGCCTGCTATGGGGTTCGCATTTGGCAAGTATAAAAATGGTGCTTATCAAAGCTTTGTCACTCGCTTAAACAGTCATGGCAAACCTAAGATGGTGGTGATCGTCGCTTTGATGCGAAAGATTCTATCCATCGCTCAAGCGGTTCTCAAAAACCAACAGCCTTTTAATGCTGCTTTACATAAAAATTGAGCTTTTAAGCTTGCTTTTTCTCATGGTATCTACGGGCTGTTAATAATGATAATACTTACTTTGTCACTGGTAGTGATAGTACGTACGGTGTTTGGGTTCACAACACGTGTGTTACAGTCTCTAGTTTGGTAAAAAATGACACCTTATTACTTCGTGAAGCTAAAAAATTATCTCAACAAGAAAGTCAGGGTATTAATCAAATGTTAGAGCAGGTTCGTAAAGGTAATAATAATCCTGGAGTAGGCACTAAAGTATTCAATGGTATTACTGAGTTTAGACATGCCAATGGAGGAAGACTTTATGCTAGAAAAAGTGGTTCAAGTTGGGAGATTTTAGGATATTCTGGAAAAGGCAATCAATCAACAGTTATTAATAGATTAATAACTTTATATGGTAAATAATATGATGTATCAAACAGACTTATTCCATATCGAAACTTCAGATTTTGAACTTACTAGTGATCATTTTTGTGAAATGGTCGATTTTAATCTGCATTACGATAATAAGAAATACTTTGGGAGCGGGTTTACAACCAAGCATATAGACTTTTATTTGAATTCAGTTGAGCCAGTTTTTAATAACTATTTTTGGTGTACTAGTTCAATAGTTATTAAAGATTTTACTGTTGATTCATTGATTAGTGCATTAGAAGATATATTCGAAAATCCTACAGTAAGCTTAGAAGATATTTTTACAAGAATAGAATAAAAAGTATTATTAGAGATTTTTTAAGTCGAATAGATCTGTTTGTATATAACGGATTGATATTTTAAAGTCTTTCGTGATTAATAGGTCTATTGCAAGACAACATTTCACTGATTAATATTAACAAAGTGCCAAGTACTAGCAATAAATTATACAAAAACTCTAATATAGTTATTTATCAAAGTGTTTACTTATTACTAATAATAACCGGATAAGAAATAGTCCTCGGCGCAGGCGGTGGCGTAGTCCGCACCACCTCCGTCACGGGCTGCCCCGTTGCTTTATCCTTGATCCAAATATCAGCGTAGCTGTCTCCACTGAACCATGCCGTACCGATATCAGTGACGAAATCTAGCTGATAGTTTTTATTGGTCTCAGCAGTGAAGCTAATCCTAGTTGGCTTGGTATAGTGTCCAGCCATACGATAGCTGACGGTCATCGTATGCTCGCCTGTTGTAAGCGGATAGACAGTATCCCACGTCTCGCTATATTCCTGCTTACGCTCTTTGGGTACGCGCTTACCATCAATATCGATGATATAAACGATACGATCACCGACTAAGCGTGTATAACGCGGTTCCATCTTACCCATGATGGTCGCGGTCTGTCCTGACACTGGCGCTTGGTATATTAATTCTGCTGGTAAGTCCTTAGTATTCTTCATACTCATACAAGCGGTGAATAATGGTAGCGCTGCTAACAGTATAACTATTTTCATGTTTTATCCTTAGTTGAGTCCATTCGTATTATTATTGCCAGTATTCACAGCTATTTTATAATGGTTTCAACTTTTATTAACTACTTATTTAGTTGTTTTTCTGACTTTTTAGAGAAGCAAGTTTTAGAAATAGGGTGAATAAGTGTAGGGTAATTTAGATTACTCACCAAATTCATGATTCAAAATCAGGTGGCAAGTCGTGTTTACTATGCATAAGATTGAAAAAACTAATGCACTCTGAGCAATTATAGTACGTGTTATTAACGAGATTGTGCTCAACCATCGGTGCGATGGAGCTCACCCTACGCCAAGTTTTATAGCAAAGCCAATCTTAGCAAGTGAAGTATATTATCCAGTCAATATCTTTCACCCAACCAACAAATAAAAATAGCATAAAACTTGCATTCTAAATAAAGATAGGTATAATAATCAGCCTTAACACCCATAGGCGATTGGCTCAATTGGTAGAGCATCGGTCTCCAAAACCGAGGGTTGTAGGTTCGAGTCCTACATCGCCTGCCATCTATTTTATCCTATCTTTGTTATAGCTATCTCCCAAGCGAGTCCTTTATGAGCAATGAGCAAGATAACCTCGATACAAAGTTATCTGACGCCAAGGCCGTTGCGGGCGGAATGCTATCTAAAGGAAAGCACATCTCAGCATCGAATACCTCAGCTGTAGAAGTGGCCAAAACTGGCTCAGTAAAAGATATTATATTATGGCTACTGGCTATTGTTGCACTGATTTGTGCCACCTTTGCTAATCAGTATTTACCTGGCGTTTGGCAACCTGCCAATGATGTTTGGGTACGTATTGGTATTATTGTAGCCCTAGCAGTATTTGCACTTATTTGTTTGGCAATGACCCATCAAGGTAGTGCGTTTAAAACGTTATTGACAGATGCTGGCGTAGAGTTACGCCGCGTCACTTGGCCGACCAAAGATGAGACCTTTCAATACACATGGCAAACGATTGTCGTGATCGCGATTGTTGGGTTTTTCATATGGCTATTAGATAACTTTTTTAACTGGTTTGTTGGTTTGTTTATTGGTTAAAGCAAGCGTATTAGCTATTTTAACTACCGTTATCAGTATAACGGTTTATTTTTAACTTAAAGATCAGGAGCGTGATATGCGTTGGTATATTGTCCAAGCGTTTTCAGGATATGAAAAACAAGTACAACGTTCATTAACTGATCGTATTAATCGTAGCGACTTTGCGGATTCTTTTGGTGATGTCTTAGTACCTACCGAAGAAGTCGTCGAGATGCGTGATGGTAAAAAGCGCAAGAGTGAGCGTAAGTTCTTTCCAGGATACGTATTGATCCAGATGGAAATGAACGATAGCACTTGGCACATCGTTAATGAATGTCCGCGTATTATGGGCTTTATTGGTGGTACGGCTGAGACACCTGCACCTATTACTCAAGTAGAAGCTGACCGCATTTTAAACCGTCTGAATCAAGCTGAGACCAATCCGCGTCCTAAGACTCTATTTGAGCCAGGCGAAGAGCTATTGGTCATCGATGGTCCCTTTACTGACTTTAAAGGGATGGTCGAAAAAGTCGATTATGAGAAGTCTAAGTTGCAATTGACGGTAAACGTCTTTAATCGTCCGACTCAGGTTGAGCTTGAATTTAGCAAAGTTGAAAAAATAGATTAAATAGTTAAAAAACAAGTTTCAAGAAGTAAGCTTTTAAGTAATAGAATTTAAGTAGTTCTAGCAGTTACATCAACAGGGGAGCTGTTGTTTTTCATTATCTAGTTACTAGAAACAGTGAAAAACTGGCGCTATCACCCATATAGGAGAAAATCATGGCTAAGAAGATTGATGGTTACATCAAACTGCAAGTCCCAGCAGGTAAAGCGAATCCTTCACCACCTATTGGTCCAGCTTTGGGTCAAAAAGGCGTGAACATCATGGCGTTCTGTAAAGAATTTAACGCTGCGACCGCAAGCCAAGAGCCAGGTTTGCCGATCCCGACTGAAATCACGGTTTATAGTGATAAGTCTTTTACCTTTATCATGAAGTCGCCACCAGCAGCGTTTTTACTGCGTAAAGCGGCAGGCATCGCTAAAGGTTCTGGTACGCCAAATACCGCTAAAGTCGGTAAAGTGACGCGTGCTCAGTTAGAAGAAATTGTAAAAACTAAAGATGCAGATTTAACCGCTGCTGATTTAGATGCTGCTGTTCGTACCGTTGCTGGTACTGCCCGTTCGATGGGTATTACCGTGGAGGGTGTGTAAATGAGTAAGCTAACCAAACGTCAAAAAGAAATCAATAGCCGTGTTGATAACGATAAGCAATACACTATTGAAGAAGCCGTACAGATCTTAAATGATTTGCCAACGCTTAAGTTCAAAGAGTCTATCGATATTGCGATTAACTTGGGTGTTGATCCACGTAAATCTGACCAAGTCGTTCGTGGCGCTACCAACTTACCTGCCGGTACTGGTAAAACCAAACGCGTTGCTGTATTTGCTCAAGGCGCTGCTGCTGAAGCCGCTAAAGAAGCTGGTGCTGACATCGTCGGTATGGATGATCTTGCAGACCAAATCAAAGCGGGTAACATGGACTTTGATGTTGTGATTGCAGCTCCTGATGCTATGCGTGTCGTTGGTCAGTTAGGTACTATCCTAGGTCCACGTGGTCTAATGCCTAACCCTAAAGTCGGTACCGTAACGCCAAACGTTGCAGAAGCTGTGACTAACGCTAAAGCCGGTCAAGCTCAGTACCGTGTCGATAAAGGTGGTATCATCCACGCGACTATCGGTCAAGTTGGCTTTACAGAAGATCAAATCATGCAAAACGCTCAAGCGCTACTTGCTGATCTTAAACGTGCTAAGCCTGCGACTTCAAAGGGTACTTTTATCAAAAAGATCTCTTTATCTAGCACGATGGGCCCAGGTATCTCAATTGATCCTGTACCTTACCGTATGGCTAAATAAGCTCGCTTTTATTAGCAGATGCTTTAACAAATAATTAAATTTATTCAAATTAGGTCAGCGTAGCTTTTGCTACGCTGTCTAAGACCGTAGGTAGAGAGCGGTTTTGAGTTATTATTAATGATTTTTGAATTATTATTGATAACTACGAGCTGCTTTTGTTAATCGATGACAGATGAAAATCTCAATTGTCCTACGCAGACGGTGACCCACCCAGTTTAAGACTAGAGCCGATAGGGTCGTGTTTTTCATTGATACTAATATCAATACTATTCTATCATTCGACGTCATTCTGATAACGGTGCCGTAATCAGTCGTTACGAGTAGATGCTATTTCGATAGTATTTATAAATAACGTATCGTATCAAGTCAATCATAGCTTGTGACTTAGGTTACAAAATGATTGGTAAGATTAAGGAGTCAACTTATGGCATTAACGCTAGAGCAAAAACAACAAGTTGTGGCTGAAGTGTCTGAAGTTGCTGCTAATGCTTACTCAGCAGTAGCTGCCGAATATCATGGTATTGGTGTTGCAAAGCTTACTAAGCTGCGCGAACAAGCCCGTGATAAAGGTGTGGTTTTGAAAGTGGTAAAAAATACCCTAGCAAAACGCGCATTTGAAGGCACTAAGTTTGAGTGCATGTCCGACAGCATGACTGGTCCACTACTTTTAGCTTTTTCAATGGAAGATTTGGGATCTGCTGCTAGAGTCGTTTTCGATTTTAGCAAAGACAACAAAGCTTTAGAAGCTAAATTAGTATCAGTCGGCGGTGTGGTTTATGGTCCAGAAGAGCTAGAGCGCGTATCGAAGCTACCAACTCGCGACGAAGCAATCTCTATCTTGATGGCTACTATGAATGCACCTGTGACTAAGCTTGTCCAAACTATGAACGCTGTTCCTAGTAAGCTGGTTCGCACTGTAGCAGCAATCAAAGACGCACAAGAAGCTGCTTAATTGCTTGTTTTAACGTAAATTTTACAGCGCTGATTGTAGTAAGCCACGCCTTTTCTAAATTGTGGCACGCAATCAAAACGCTATTAAGATCAATTAATTTTTATCAGATAACGGAGAGTTCTCATGGCACTATCTAAAGATGATGTGTTAAACGCAATCGCTGAAATGTCAGTAATGGATATCGTTGAATTAATCAGCGCTATGGAAGAAAAATTCGGCGTAACTGCTGCTGTTGCCGCTGCTGCTCCTGCTGCCGGTCCTGCTGCTGCTGCTGCTGAAGAAAAAGACGAGTTTGACGTAGTTCTTGCTAGCTTCGGCGAAAAGAAAGTTGCGGTCATTAAAGCTGTACGTGAAGCTACTGGCCTTGGCTTGAAAGAAGCGAAAGATTTGGTTGAAAGTGCTCCAGCACCAATCAAAGAAGGCGCAAACAAAGTTGAAGCTGAAGAGTTGAAAAAGAAACTTGAAGAAGCTGGCGCTACTGTTGAACTAAAATAAGCTGAGCTTATTTTGGATTACAGTTAAGTAATTACTATTAAGTAGCTACTTTATGTGATACATAAAAAAGCTGATAATGCCTTGCATTATCGGCTTTTTTTTATTATAATTGCCAGCTTGACCTTTTGTGTCTGCCAATAGTCGTATTATCAGCGGTGGATACCCATCAAAAGGACACACGATAGCTATGCAAGTAAACGCAGTGCAAGCAAGCACAGTAGTTTTATTTTATATATTAAATTAGGCTAAACGTCGTTGGATGTTTGGCATTTTTCCGTGCCCGCATACTTTTCTAATAGCCTTACTTATTCCAATAAACTTATTTATCCTAGAGCGTCTTTGAGCTGTTAAGTCTAGATAATGATGAATGAGTTGTTACTATTTAGCACTTTAGCATGGTTCCACTGTCAGTATTGAGTCGTGAATATTGATGGACATATAGCTGACTGTAACTGTTATTGATGAAATTTTTAGAGTAAAAGTTTCAAGTTGTATTAAAAGACTATTTGATTCAACCAATGAATATTTATTTTAGCTTTTTAGCACGAGTTAAATAGCAACAAGTATTATCGTTTACGTGGCCTATGCATAGTATTTATGCATATCGGTCACGCTTTTAATTTGTTTCCACGTTACTGTAAGGACTCTCGATGGCATATTCTTATACTGAAAAAAAGCGTATTCGCAAAAGCTTTGCTGAATTGCCTACTGTGATGGACATTCCCTATTTATTGTCTATCCAAGTAGATTCTTATGAGCACTTTTTGCAAGAGCACAAAAAGCCAAAAGCTCGTGAGAATACTGGTTTGCAAGCGGCATACTCCTCTATTTTCCCAATTGAGAGTCACTCTGGTAATGCAGAGCTGCAATTTGTTGAGTACTATTTAGGCACGCCTGAATTTGATGAGCGTGAGTGTATTCTACGTGGCTCAACTTTTGCCGCACCTATGCGCGTCAAGATTCGTCTGATTATTAAAGACAAAGACAGCAAAGATAAAGACAGTAAAGCTGCGGTAAAAGATATCCGTGAGCAAAGTGTTTATATGGGCGAGATGCCATTGATGACCGCTAACGGTACCTTTATTATTAATGGTACTGAGCGTGTTATCGTGTCGCAGCTGCATCGTTCACCTGGTGTATTCTTTGATCACGATAAAGGCAAGTCACATTCAAGTGGTAAGGTGCTTTATAACGCGCGTATTATTCCTTACCGCGGTTCATGGTTAGATTTCGAATTTGATGCAAAAGATTTAGTCTTTGCTCGTATTGACCGTCGCCGTAAATTGCTGGCATCTATTATTTTACGCGCGCTAGGTCTTAGCACAGGTGAGATTTTAGATCTTTTCTTTGACAAAGTCGCCGTATACAAAGGTGAAGAGCAGTTCGAGATTGATCTAGTTGCTGATCGCTTACGTGGTGAGATGGCTCAGTTCGATATCGTATCTGCCGACGGTGATGTTATCGTTGAGCAGGGCAAGCGTATTAATGCTCGCCGTATTCGTCAGCTTGAAGAAGCCGGTATGACGCGTATTGCTGTACCTGATGAGTACCTCTACGAGCGTATTCTAGCTGAAGATATTATCGTGAACGATGAAGTGATTGCGCGCGCTAATACGCCAATCGACCATGAATTATTGGTCAAATTAAACTCATTTGAAGCCAGCGATTCTATCAAAGAGTTTAGCATATTGTTCACTAACGATATCGATCAAGGTAGTTATATTGCTGATACGCTACGTGCTGATAGTACTTCTAGCCGTGAAGAAGCGTTGATTGAAATCTATAAAGTCATGCGTCCA
Organism: Psychrobacter sp. M13; assembly: GCF_030718935.1. Lineage (NCBI taxonomy): Bacteria > Pseudomonadati > Pseudomonadota > Gammaproteobacteria > Moraxellales > Moraxellaceae > Psychrobacter > Psychrobacter sp. M13. Next base: position 2,726,569 of record NZ_CP132194.1, on the reverse strand, counting down.
GGTGAGCCACCAACCGTTGAGACTGCTGAGAAGCTATTTGACAGCATGTTCTTCAATGCCGATCGTTATGACTTATCAAACGTCGGTCGTATGAAGTTCAACCGTCGTTTAGGTCTTGAGTTTGACAATACTAATGATCCAGAAATTCAGCGCGAGCGCAGCGTTTTGACCAATGATGATATCGTCAATGTGCTCAAAGAGCTGATTGAGATTCGTAATGGTCGTGGCGAAGTTGACGATATTGATCACTTAGGTAACCGCCGTATTCGTTCAGTAGGCGAGATGGCAGAAAACCAATTCCGTGTGGGTCTAGTCCGTGTTGAGCGTGCGGTAAAAGAGCGTTTAAGCTCAGCGGAATCTGATAACTTATCACCACAAGACTTGATCAACTCAAAGCCTGTAGCAGCTGCAGTTAAAGAATTCTTTGGTTCAAGCCAGTTGTCACAGTTTATGGATCAGAACAACCCATTGTCTGAAGTTACCCATAAACGTCGTGTATCAGCACTAGGACCAGGTGGTCTAACTCGTGAGCGTGCTGGTTTTGAAGTGCGTGACGTACATGATACGCATTATGGTCGTGTTTGCCCGATTGAGACTCCTGAAGGTCCAAACATTGGCTTGATTAACTCATTAGCAACCTTTGCTAAGACCAATAGCTTTGGTTTCTTAGAGACGCCGTACCGCCGTGTGGTAGATGGTAAAGTCACTGACGTTATTGAATATTTATCAGCGATTGAAGAAGTTGGTACGGTGATTGCACAAGCTGACTCACCAATGACTGAAGATGGTGCGCTATCTGATGAGATGGTCAGTGTGCGTAGCTATGGTGAATTCGTGCGCATGCCGCCTGAAAAAGTGACGCATATGGATGTGTCGCCAAGTCAGGTAGTTTCGGTAGCAGCAGGTCTTATCCCGTTCCTAGAGCATGATGATGCTAACCGTGCCTTGATGGGCTCGAACATGCAGCGTCAAGCAGTGCCTACATTACGTGCTGATAAGCCGTTAGTCGGTACGGGTATGGAGCGTTATGTGGCGCGCGATTCAGGTGTTTGTGTGATTGCTAAGCGTGGCGGCGTGATCGAAGACGTTGATGCTTCACGTATTGTCGTTCGTGTTAACGAAGAAGAGATGATCGCTGGTGAAGCCGGTATTGATATCTATAACTTAGTTAAATACACGCGCTCTAATCAAAACACTTGTATCAACCAGCGCATTATCGTTAACCAAGGCGATGAAATTGCGTTAGGCGATATCTTAGCCGATGGTCCGTCAACGGATCTTGGTGAGTTGGCATTGGGTCAGAACATCCGCATTGCATTTATGCCGTGGAATGGTTACAACTTTGAGGATTCAATTCTGTTATCAGAAAAGGTCGTCAAAGAAGATCGCTTTACCACTATTCATATTCAAGAGCTCACTTGTGTGGCTCGTGATACCAAATTAGGTACTGAAGAAATCACTAGTGACATTCCAAACGTCGGTGAAGCTGCATTATCTAGTTTAGATGAAGCCGGTATCGTTTATATCGGTGCAGAGGTTGATGCGGGTGACATCTTAGTTGGTAAAGTCACGCCAAAAGGTGAGACCCAATTGACGCCGGAAGAGAAGCTACTGCGGGCCATCTTTGGTGAAAAAGCAGCTGATGTTAAAGACACCTCTTTACGTGTCCCAACATCGAGCAAAGGTACGGTCATTGACGTACAAGTCTTTACCCGTGATGGCGTTGAAAAAGATGCACGTGCGCGTGCCATCGAAAAGTCTCAGCTCGATAGCTATCGCAAAGATTTAAAAGAAGAGCTACGTATCTTTGAGGCAGCAGCGCGTGGTCGTATCGCAAGCTTGCTTGACGGTCAAAAAGTTAGCGGTGGTTCTGGCCTAAAAGCTGGAACTATCATGCAAGCTGACGACATGAAAGATATGAATTTGGAGACCTTGCTTGATATCCAGCCAGTAGAAGAGGATATCTCAGAGCGTCTTACCCAAATCGCTGAGTTCTTAGTCGATAAGCAAAAAGATATCGATAGTAAGTTTGCTGAGAAAAAACGCAAATTAACCGCTGGTGATGATCTGCAACACGGCGTACAAAAAATCGTTAAGGTGTATCTAGCGGTCAAACGTCGTATTCAGCCAGGTGATAAAATGGCGGGTCGTCATGGTAACAAAGGTGTGGTATCACGTATCATGCCCGTTGAAGATATGCCTTATGATGAGCACGGCAACACCGTTGATATCGTACTGAACCCATTGGGTGTACCGTCGCGTATGAACATCGGACAGGTACTAGAGACCCATTTAGGTATGGCGGCTAAAGGCTTAGGCGAGAAGATAGATGGTATGCTTAAAGCCCAAGCTGCGATTAAAGATTTGCGCGATTTCTTAGACCAAATCTATAACAAAGTCGGTGGCGAGCAAGTTGATCTTGATAGCCTAACTGATGACGATATCATGGCGTTAGCTGACAACTTACGCGCAGGTGTGCCTATGGGTACCGCAGTGTTTGATGGTGCTCATGAGCATCAAGTCAAAGACTTGCTTGAGCTTGCTGGTATGGATCGTGATGGTCAGCAAACCTTGTATGATGGTCGTACTGGTCAGAAGTTCGATCGTAAAGTGACAGTTGGCTACATGTATATGCTCAAACTTAACCATTTGGTTGATGACAAAATGCATGCACGTTCAACAGGATCTTATTCACTAGTCACTCAGCAGCCACTCGGCGGTAAAGCACAGTTCGGTGGTCAGCGCTTTGGTGAGATGGAAGTATGGGCACTAGAGGCTTACGGTGCAACTTACACCTTGCAAGAGATGCTAACGGTGAAATCAGATGACGTTGAAGGTCGTACACGCATGTACAAAAACATCGTTGATGGTGAGCAGTACATGGATCCAGGTATGCCTGAATCGTTTAACGTACTGACCAAAGAGATCAAATCTTTGGGTATCAATATAGAGCTAAAACAGACCAACTAATTGATTTTATATAATTGATTAGTTAACTAAGAGCAGTACGCCGCAGTATTATATTGTGCTGCTGCTTTTAGATATTTATCTCAACCCTATTCATTGCCTTCAGTCATTTATATAGCAATGCCATTATAATAATAGTGACAACGCTAACAGATGATTATAGAGATAACGGAGAAGCAACTTGAAAGATTTACTCGATATCATGCAAAGCCCTACCAGCAATGGTAACCATGAGTTTGACAGTATCCAAATTACTTTAGCCTCGCCTGATGTGATCAAGTCATGGTCGCATGGTGAAGTCAAAAAACCTGAGACGATTAACTATCGTACCTTCAAGCCTGAGCGTGATGGTCTATTCTGTGCCAAAATTTTTGGCCCTGTAAAAGACTTTGAATGTCTCTGTGGCAAGTACAAGCGCCGTAAATTCCAAGGCGTTATCTGTGAAAAATGTGGCGTCGAAGTCACTACTGCAAAAGTGCGTCGTGACCGCATGGGTCATATTGACCTAGCCAGTCCTGTTGCGCATATTTGGTTCTTAAAATCATTACCAAGCCGCATCGGTCTATTGCTAGACATGACGCTTCGCGATATCGAGCGTGTGCTTTATTTTGAAAGCTATATCGTCACTGAACCTGGTTTAACTTCTTTAGAGAAATACCAGCTACTTGACGATGAAGATTATTATCGTGCCCTTGAAGAGTTTGGCGATGAGTTTGTCGCTAAGATGGGTGCAGAAGCGGTTCAAGACTTGCTCAAAGATATCGATCTTGACATCGAGATTGATGAGCTGCGTGAAGTGATTCCGCAAACAGGTTCTGAGACTAAGCTTAAAAAGATGTCTAAGCGTCTCAAGCTATTAGAAGCATTCCGTGATTCTAATAATAAGCCTGAGTGGATGGTAATGAACATCTTACCAGTACTACCACCAGATTTGCGTCCTCTAGTACCACTAGAAGGGGGTCGTTTTGCAACATCAGATCTAAACGACTTGTATCGCCGCGTGATCAACCGTAACAACCGTCTAAAGCGTCTGCTTGAGCTAAGCGCTCCTGATATCATTGTACGTAACGAAAAACGTATGTTGCAAGAATCAGTAGATGCATTGCTTGATAACGGTCGTCGCGGTCGTGCCATTACTGGTAGTAATAAGCGTCCATTGAAATCTTTGGCAGATATGATCAAAGGTAAGCAAGGTCGTTTCCGTCAAAACTTATTGGGTAAGCGTGTCGATTACTCTGGCCGTTCGGTTATCGTTGTAGGTCCAACACTACGTCTACATCAGTGTGGTCTACCGAAGAAAATGGCACTTGAACTATTCAAGCCATTTACTTATAACAAGCTATTGTCTCATGGTTTGGCAACGACGATTAAAGCTGCCAAAAAGATGGTAGAGCGTGAAGAGCCACAAGTGTGGGATATGCTGGCCATGGTTATCCGTGAGCATCCAGTACTTCTTAACCGTGCACCAACACTTCACCGTTTGGGTCTACAGGCATTTGAGCCAGTACTAATCGAAGGTAAAGCAATTCAGTTGCATCCATTGGTTTGTACCGCGTTTAACGCCGATTTTGATGGTGACCAAATGGCCGTTCATGTGCCATTGACGCTAGAGGCGCAGCTTGAATCACGTGCCCTTATGATGTCGACCAATAATATCTTGTCACCTGCTAACGGTGATCCGATTATTGTACCGTCACAAGATGTGGTATTGGGTCTTTACTATATCAGCCGCTCATCAGTCAACGTCAAAGGCGAGGGCATGATATTCTCGACGGTTAACGAGGCTCTGCGCGCTATTGGCTCTAATGACTTACATGTCAATGCAAAAATTAAAGTACGCGTAAAAGAAACTGTTTTTGATGCTGATGGTAATGCGACTTATACCGTATCTTTAAAAGATACTGTTGCAGGCCGTTTGCTTATCTGGAACATCATGCCTGAAGGTATGGCGTTTGAAGAGTGTAATCAAGAGATGACTAAGAAAAACATCTCAAAATTGATCAACTCTTGCTATCGTAACCTAGGTGTTAAAGACAGCGTTATGTTCGCTGACCAATTAATGTACTTAGGTTTTGCGCAAGCAACGTTGTCTGGTGTGTCTATTTGCCTAGATGATATGGTTATTCCGCCAAGTAAAAAACAAATCATCGGTGTCGCAGAAGCAGAAGTTCGCGAAATCGAAGATCAGTTTGAGCAAGGTTTTGTGACTGCTGGTGAGCGCTATAACAAAGTGGTCGATATCTGGTCACGTACCAATGATAAAGTCGCCAAAGCGATGATGGATAACTTAGCCACTGATAAAGTCATGAACTCAAAAGGTGAAGAGGAAGAGCAAAAATCTTTCAACTCAATCTTTATCATGTCAGACTCTGGTGCTCGTGGTAGTGCCGCGCAGATTCGTCAGTTGGCTGGTATGCGTGGTTTGATGGCAAAACCAGATGGCTCTATTATTGAGACGCCTATTAAAGCTAACTTCCGTGAAGGCTTGACCGTACTTCAGTACTTTATCTCGACTCACGGTGCGCGTAAAGGTCTAGCCGATACCGCATTGAAAACAGCTAACTCAGGTTATCTGACTCGTCGTTTAGTCGATGTGGCACAAGATTTGGTTATCACTAGTGATGATTGTGGTACTGAAGTTGGCTTGCTAATGACCCCGCACATTCAAGGTGGTGAGATCATTGAAAAGCTTGGTGACTTAGTACTAGGTCGTGTCACTTCACGTGATGTCACCTATAACGACGATGCTGATAAAATCCTCATTCCAGCGGGTACTTTAATCGATGAGCATTGGGTCGACGTGCTTGATGATAACGCTATCGATGATATCTGGGTTCGTTCAGTGATTACTTGTGATATCGCACATGGTGTGTGTGCCCAGTGTTATGGCCGTGACCTTGCTCGTGGTCATAAAGTCAACATCGGTGAGTCAGTTGGTGTCATGGCAGCGCAGTCTATCGGTGAGCCAGGTACTCAGCTAACCATGCGTACGTTCCACGTAGGCGGGGCAGCAAGCTCAGCTTCTGTGGACAATAGCATCTCTGTACGTAATGGTGGTCAAGTACATTTTGAGAATATGAAAACGGTTGAGCACGTTGATGGTCACTTAGTTATCGTCTCTCGTTCAGCTGAAATTGCTTTAACTGATGAGTTAGGTCGTGAGCGTGAGCGCTATAAAGTACCTTATGGTTCAAGCGTACTTGTCAAAAACGAAGATCAAGTCGAAGGCGGTCAGACTATCGCTAAGTGGGATCCGCATACGCATCCTATTATCACAGAATTTGCTGGTAAAGCGCGTTTTAGCGATATCACTGATGGTATGACAGCGACGGTGAAAGTTGATGATGCCACTGGTATGAGCTCGTTTGAAATTCTAGCGACTCGTGATCGTTCAAGTAATGCCAAAGACTTGCGTCCTGCTATTATTCTGAATACTGATGCTGGCAAAGAAGTTGTTTACTTCCTACCTGCTGAGACGATTATTCGAGTTAGCGATGGCGAAAAAGTAGCAGCAGGTTCTATCCTAGGTCGTGTACCACAAGCGTCTTCAGGTACTAAAGATATCACAGGTGGTTTGCCACGAGTTGCTGATCTATTCGAAGCACGCCGTCCAAAAGATCATGCCATTATGGCAGAGATGACAGGTGTGGTGAGTTTTGGTAAAGAAACTAAAGGCAAAAACCGCTTCATTATCACTAATGAAGATGGTGAAGTGCATGAAGAGCTGATCCCAAAATGGCGTCAAATCAACGTCTTTGAGAACGAGACGGTAGCACGTGGTGAAGTGATCGCTGATGGTCCACAAAACCCGCATGACATCTTACGTCTAAAAGGTCAAACGGCGCTTGCTGATTATATCGTTAACGAAGTGCAAGATGTTTACCGCCTGCAAGGTGTGAAAATCAACGATAAGCATATCGAAGTCATCATTCGTCAGATGTTGCGTAAAGTTGAGATTACCGATGCTGGTGACTCTAGTCACTTTAAAGGCGATCAGGTTGAGTATGTTGATATCAGAGCGCTTAATGCTAAGCTCGAGGCGGAAGATAAGTTCCCAGTACAATACGAGCGTCAATTGCTAGGTATCACCAAAGCGAGTTTGGCTACTGAAAGCTTTATCTCAGCAGCTTCCTTCCAAGAAACCACACGCGTGCTAACAGCCGCTGCGGTAACAGGTAAGGTTGATGAGCTACGCGGTTTGAAAGAAAACGTGGTAGTCGGTCGTTTGATCCCAGCAGGTACAGGTTTGGCTTATCATAAAGCTCGTAAAGATAAAGCCGATCAAAAACTGCAAGATAAAGACTTAAACGCCTCTTTTGATAGTGCTGCGTTCGATATGAATACTGCGACAGGTGATAATAAAGACTTTGCCAGCTTTGATGAAGCCTTTGCTCAAGAGCTTAATCAAGATAATTAATATTTTGCTTTAGCTACAATATTCCAATAATAAAAAAGCCAGCTACATAGCTGGCTTTTTTACCTTTCAAAATCGAGGTATTTTGCGAGAAACGTAGAGTAAAAAATAGTACACTAAGATTTGTAATCGATTTTATAACCAAGAAGAATAGCTAATCACTTATAAGGATAATAAACCCATGGCAGGCAAAACTCGTGTTGCTAAATATCAAGCAGATCGTACCAATCAAAAGCTATATTTTTGTAGGCTGGCCTGTCAAGCCGCAGGTGATAGTGTTGATAAGCAGCTTTATCAAGCGCATTGTGAGACGGCTATTTTTCACTTATACGGGACTTATTTAGCTTTTTTACAAGAATTGGGTCACTTTTATGGCCTAACTATTGCTCAGCCAGCTTTAATAGATATTGAACAAGCACTGAGTGTGCGCACACAAGTCTCACCAGAGATACAACGTCTACAACAATTGCAGCAGCAAGGATTTTTGGCTAATGTTGAACGTGCTTATCAGCGCTGCCTATATGCAGTGCAGCCTGATGAGCTCGCTACGCAACCTGTCGCTAATACAGAGAATGAACCACGAGATCTGATTGTAAACGTAGTGACATTATCAAATCAATGGCTGCCTGATGATGCCACTATTCGTGAATGGCGTCAGCAGTTTTTAGTGCTTATTGATCAGCTGCGAGCAGGGATGGTAGAGTTTTAATAGGTTATTTATATATCAATAGTAGGCTATATGGGCTTTATCTGAAATAAAAAAGGGTGCATTCATTAAATGAGTGCACCCTTTTTTATTAGCAACACGCCCTATTATTCAGGCATAGGAGGCAATTGTGATACTGGTGTTGCTGCTAGACGATTTGGCGTTGATCTATCAGAGCGCTGAGTAGGTAGGCCGCTATTTTCTATGACCACCTCACTATCCTCAGGATTTATCTCAGGCTCTGTCGGCTTGCGCTGTTGGGTTTTAGGTTTGATTGGTTTGGTAGAGGTACTAGCCGTGCCTTCTTCTTCATCACCACTGGTGGTTGTTACGCCATCATCAGTCATCTCAATAACACGCTGTTTTTGCTTTTTAGACTTTGACTTATTGCTGGTAGATACCCATTGACGAGGGGTGTCTTTCAGTTGCGCGCGCATAAAGTCCACCCAAACGGGCAGGGCTGCTACACCGCCATATTCGCGTCGACCTAGCGTTGAGGGCTGATCGAAACCCATCCATACAATGGTAGCGTTGGTCGGATGAAAGCCTGCAAACCAAGCATCTTTAGCTTCATTGGTAGTACCTGTTTTACCACCGATATCATCACGGCCAAGAGAGCGAGCTCGAACCGCAGTACCGCGCTGTACCACATCACGTAAGATATTCGCCATCTCAAAAGCAACCCTTGGTTGTAGAATACGTGGTGCTTGAGTCGCTGTAACATACTGTATTACTGGTGCTTTGAGACGATCAGCATCAGGAGTCGCATTATAAATACTTAAATCGATAGGTTTGACTGTTGTAGGCTCCGTCGCTGCATCTGTTGTGACTTCTAAATTATTTTCGTCTGTTGCGCTATCATCATTGGCAGCTATTTCTTCATCTGTTTTATTATAGTTCTCTACGAGTTCAAGGTTTGCTTCTTCAAGCTGCTCATTAAAGCATAAGGCACAAGCTCGTTGTGGGTTGGCTTGAAACAGTAGCTTATTATCGTAATTATATATCTGCTCAATAAAGTAGGGCTGAACACGATGTCCACCGTTAGCAAAGGTGGCGTAGGCAGTAGCCATCTGCAAAGTAGTGGCTTGACCTGCACCAAGCGCGAGCGACAAAGTAGTCGGTAGTTTTTCTTTGTCTAAACCGAATTGATCTAGCAGATTACGGGCATCTGAGATACCTATAGCTTGCAATAGACGAATGGAAACTAAGTTACGTGATAAATAAAGCCCACGGCGTAAAGTGATATCGCCCAAAAAGCGCCCATCTGAGTTTTTGGGTTTCCAATCGCCCACTTGGATAGGTTGATCAGAGACTATACTGTCAGGACGGTAGCCTTTTTCTAAAGCTGCGGTATAGACTAAAGGCTTAATAGTCGAGCCAGGCTGACGCCAACCTTGTACCGCACGGTTGAACTTACTGTGATTAAAATCAAATCCACCCACTAGAGCGTTGACCGCACCTGTTTCAGGATCTAAGGAGACTAAGCTGCCTTGTACGTCAGGTATTTGCGCCAATTGCCAATTACCGCTATCGGTTGGAACCAGACGAATAATATCGTCTTCATTAACGATTTGCACCGCGTTGCTTGGCGAATTACCAAAGCGATCGGCAGAGATGTATTTACGTGCCCAGCGCATACCTGACCAGTTAACGGTGACAGTCTCGCCAGACAACATGAGCGCATCGAAGCTTCGAGAACTGACCTTAGTAACTTTAGCAGGCGACATATTGCTGTAACGACTGAAGTTCTCTAATGGTTCATCGTTCGCTTCGGCTCCACGCCAGCCATGACGATGATCATAATCAATTAAACCTTTTAACACTGCTTTTTCTGCATCTATTTGTGCTTGACTATCAACCGTAAGACGCACCCGCCACCCGCCATTAACAACCTGTTCACCATAGCGACTAACCAAAGCATACCGTGTCATCTCTGCCAAATAAGGCATATTGACATCGAGCTTTTCTTGATAAAGATTGAGGTTAATAGGCGAGCTTACGGCTTCATCACGTTGAGCTTTATTAATATAGTTCAGCTCATACATCCGACCAATAATCCAGTTGCGTCGAGTAAGTGCTCGACTTGGGTTCGCTACTGGATTATACTTCGATGGCGCTTTTGGCAGGCCTGCTAGCATTGCCATTTCAGCGATATTAAGATTATCTAGGGATTTACTATAGTATTTTCTAGCGGCTGCACGAATGCCGTAAGCGCCCTCACCTAAATAAATTTTGTTGACATATAAGGTTAGAATCTCATCCTTACTGAGCTCATCCTCCATTTTTCGTGCCAAAAACAGCTCAGTCAATTTTCGGTTTAAAGTACGCTCAGAGCTTAAAAAGTAGTTTTTTGCAACTTGCATAGTGATAGTAGAACCACCTGTTTGACCTTCATCATCAGTGACCACTTCGGTGACGGCTCGTCCAAGACCTTTTATACTGATACCACTATGTTGAAAAAACGAAGCGTCTTCGGCTGCTAGAAAAGCATTAGTCAGATTTTCTGGAATTTCATCATATTTAACAGGTAAAGATAAACGATTGCCGTACTGGCCGATTAATTTATTATCGCTACTATAGATCTGTAACGGCATCTCTAGGCTGGCTGTCTTAATCTCTTGCAAGCTTGGCAGGGTAGGCGATAGGTACATTGCCATACCATAAAAACCGATAGGTACAGCCAGTGTCAAGATGACCGCTAACGCAAGACAGGCAATAAAAAGCCCTACGAAAAAGCGGAGAAGACGAGCAGAGGCATTTTTTGTGGTCATAAGAAGACTTATCGGTTAAATTTTGCTATAAATACTTTATTATACCTTGAACAAAATGTCTAAGGCATAATAAATGTGTAAATTACTTTCCGCCCATCTATATTCGCTTGATAGTAAGAGTTAAGTAAAGTATTGTAGTCGAATGTCACGAACAACTGTCAGAACGTAAATTTTATATAAGGTGTAGAATTTGTGAGGCTATTCTCTTCTAAGAGTCGACATCTAATAGGACTGGACATTAGTTCTACTTCTGTAAAGATGGTAAATATCCAACGTCAGCAAGGCCTTTTTCACCTGAAGTCTTATGCAGTAGAAGCATTACCTGTGGGCGCAGTCGTTGATAAAATAATTGTTGATACTGAAATTGTAGGTGAGTCGGTTGCTAGAGTAGTCAAGCGTGGGCAAGTAGCAGGTAGTCAAGCAGCAACCTCTGTTGCAGGCTCAGCAGTTATTACTAAGATTATTGATATGGATGTCGCGCTTACCGATGTTGAGCGTGAAGCACAAATACGGCTAGATGCTGATCAGTATATTCCTTACCCCTTGGAAGAGGTGAATCTAGATTTTGAAGTGCTTGGTTCCTCAATAGTTGATGACAAATTAGTACAAGTGCTGCTTGCCGCCTCACGCTCAGAAAACGTTGATCAACGTGTTGATGCACTAGCTTTTGGTGGTCTTGAAACCAAAATTATGGATATTGAGTCGCATGCCATAGAGCGGGCTTTTGGTCTCATGGTAGACAGCTTACCAGGTATACCTGAATTGGTGGCTCTGATCGATATTGGCCATAATCAGACGACTTTATATATTGCCAAAAATGGCGAGTTTGTCTATAGCCGTGAGCAGTTATTTGGTGGTATGCAGCTGACGGAGGCTATTCAAAATCGCTACGGCTTATCGTTTGAAGAGGCAACTATTAATAAGCGTGAGCACACTTTACCAGATGATTATTACCTAGAGATTCTAACGCCATTTATGGAAAACGTTATCCAACAGATAAACCGTTCGCTACAGTTTTACTTCTCTTCTAGTCAATATAATAATGTAGATCACGTCGTGCTTGCAGGGGGTAGTAGCTCTATTCCTGGGTTATATGGCATGGTACAACAAAGACTTGGTGTACCCGTGAGTGTTGCCAATCCTTTTATTAATATGACCATAGATCCCTTTATAGACAGCGAGCAGCTGGCTGTTGATGCTCCAAGTTTGATGGCAGCATGTGGTCTGTCTTTAAGGAGCTTTGACTGATGCCAACTATTAATCTATTGCCATGGCGTGCTGAGGAGCGCCTGCGTCGCAACAAAGAGTTCATTACTTTAGTGGCGGCAGTCACGCTATTAGCTTTAATAGCAGCACTGGCAACTTGGAGCTATTTCAATAATGAGCTTGAAGAGCAGCGCGATGCTAATGCGCTAATCACCCAAGAGAATAATCGCTTAGATGCCGCTCTAGTTGAGATCGACAGTTTGGAGCAACGCCGCGCGGATATTATTTCGCGTATGTCGGTTATTCAGGATTTGCAGGGTCGTCGTCCAGTGCCTGTACGCCTATGGGATGATATCGCTAAGGCTATTCCACCCGCACTGTATCTGAATAATTTAAAACGCGAAGGCGATTTGATTACCTTAACAGGGTTGGCTGATAATCCTAACGTAGTATCAAGCTTGATTCGTAATTTGGATAGTAGCAGTTGGATGGGCAACTCAGCGGTACGTAATATTCAGCAAAACATCACCGCTTATCAACCCACACCTGAGCTTAATACTACGGTGACTACCGGCGAGGCGCCTCGACCTGTCTATCCTGAAGACAGTTATGTGCAGTTTGTGATCACCACTCAAGCACAGTCTGTAAGCTCTGCACCAGTCTCAACTGCAACCGTTACCGCTGAAACTGGAGGTAACCCATGAAGCTTACCCGCAAAAAGTTACGATTAAAAAAACAAAATAGTAGTGGCGCAAAGCCTGTAAGCCCCGGCTTTAATTTTACAGATTTCCGTCGTAGCTTTGAGTCCTTAGATACTGAAAACTACGGTAGCTGGCCTGTTGCTGTCAAAGTCACAGTGTTAGTGTTTATTGTGGCTTTTATTGCAGCCTTAGCTTGGGCATTACCTATTAGTAATAAAATAGATGAGATTAAAGCGTCGGAGAGTGAACAGCAAGTATTACTGGATAGTTATCGAAAAAAAGAATCACGCGCACGCCACCTGCAAGCCTATAAAATTCAAGTGGCTCAAATGGAGATTGAGTTCAAAACCCTATTAGATCAACTGCCTAAAGAAACTCGGGTATCAGAGCTAGTAGAGGGCATTAATATGACGGGTGTCGGGAGTAATATTCGCTTTCAGGATATCTCTGTTGAGCCTGAAATTGAAAATGAGTTCTTTATTGAACAGCCGATTCGAATTGCCGCTTTAGGTGAGTATCATCAGTTTGGTAGTTTTTTGAGTGGACTTGCCGCTTTGCCCCGTATTATTACGATGCACGATTTTGAGGTTAGTAATCCGCAGCCGACTTTAGAGGCTATTCCTGAGCTAAACTTAGTACTACAAACCAAAACTTATCGCTCAAAAGAAATAGTAGAAAAAGACCCAGCTGATGTGGCTGAGGAGAGCAACTAATGAAACTTAAGCAACTAGATATTAGGCAATGCTGTACTAGTATAAAGCAAGCACCTATGTTGACCGCGCTAAGCATTATAGTGTTAGGGATGACAGGTTGTAGTGACCGTGTCGGTATGGCTGCACAAGCGATGGATAATATCCGTAACGAGGTGTCTCAGCCTATTGAATCGCCACCACCACCGCAGTTGGTTGAGGATTTTGTCTACGGCGCTAACTTGCTACGTAGCCCATTTCTACCCCCAAGCCTAGTTAATGTACAGGGTGCTACTACGGCTATTGATGGTATACGTCCTGATGTCACTCGTGTCAAAGAGCCTTTGGAGCAGTATGAGCTGGCGCAAATGACCTTTCGTGGAGTACTGGTATCTCCTGAGGGTCAGCAGTATGCGCTCATACAGCGTCCTGATGGCTCTATTGCCAACGTTAAAGTTGGGGATTATATTGGCTTGAACGATGGTCGCATTGTTGAGATTACGCCAACCCAGATTAATTTGATTGAAATTGTGCCTGATAGCCGTGCTGGATTTGTTGAAAAACCACAGTCGCTGGTTTCTCCTATAAACTAAGTAGGCGTTTTTTTTGAGGAATGAATAATGACATCACGCAATACTAAGGTAAAGAGCATGAGTAACCGCGTATCCACGAGCTTTGCGATCTCTACCTGTAGCTTTGTCATGCCAGTACTGGCAGTCAGCATGATGGCGATCAGCAGTAATATTTATGCTGAGCCGCGTATTAACAGCGTATCAGTGGTACAAACAGCGCCTACAGTGACTCAGTTACGTCTAGGCTTTGGCGAAGCGCCTGTTTTGCCAGCTGCTTATCAGTTGGATGATCCTAGTCGTTTAGTATTAGACTTTGAGCAAGTACAAAACGGTCTTGCCAGCCGCTTTACCGATTATAATATTGGCATGGTTAACGAGATTACAACGCTTAATAATGACAGTACCACAAGGATGATTGTGGGCCTAAAGCAAACCGGTAACTATACAACTGTCGTAAGTGGTAATGATTTATTGTTAACTATTACCGAGCCTAATCAAGCCGTAGCGATTGTAGATCCTATTAGGACTGTAATACCTGTGAATACGGTAACACCTGTCCGCGGAGTTGATACTCTAGTAACCAATCCTGTTGTCACCCCTATTATTGAGACTAGCGTTGAGGTCGTGCCTAGTACGCCTATTATTGCTGGCACTACTGCTAACAACACTCAAGTACGAGTCAATGCTAATACCGTACCCGCTGATACGATGATCGTGCGAGTCAACCCGTTACTAGACCCTAGGCTTGCCGCTACTCAAGTTGCCCAGCAGTACAGCTATGATGGTTTAAGCGCACTGAATTTTGCAGCAGGCGGTGATGGTGGTGGTAATATTAGTATTGCTTTAGTCAATGAAGCCATTCCTATCGATGTACAGCGTCAAGGTAATAAGCTGATCGTACGTATGACTGGTAGTACTGTCCCAAGAAATTTGCTACGACGTCTTAATGTCAATAGCGGTCTAGTGGCGGGTATTGATACCAAAAACCAAGGTCAAAATGGTGTTATCACTATTAATATGAATGGTGATTATGAGTATCAAGCTTATCAATCAGGTAACCAGCTTAATATAACAATTAGCAAACCTGAATTATTGACTGAGCCTACGCTTGAGGAGAGAGTCTATACTGGTGAAGCGCTATCTATGGAATTCCAAGATGTTGAGATTCGTAGTGTGCTCGATATCTTAGCGCAGTTTACGGAGTTGAACGTTGTCGCAAGTGACTCAGTCGCTGGCAATATTACTTTGCGTCTGATTAACGTACCTTGGGATCAGGCATTAGACATTATCCTCAAAAGTAAAAATTTAGGCAAGCGTGAAAACGGTAATGTGATCTTAGTCGCTCCTGCGACTGAGCTTGCAGAACAAGAAGCACAGGAGCTTGCAGCGCAACAAGCTGTCGAAGCCTTTTCACCACTGAGAACGGAATACATTCGTCTAAGCTATGCCCGCGCTGAGGATGTGCTAACGTTGATCTCTGATGGTAGTGGTCCCTCTGGTAATGGTGGCTTAGGTAGCACTAACAACAATTCAAATAGTCAGGATAATAATACGTTATTATCTAATCGTGGTACGGTAACGATTGATAAGCGTACCAATACTTTGATTATTCAAGATGTCGCCGATAGTATCGAAAACATTCGTAAACTCATAGGCAAGATCGACATTCCAGTACGTCAGGTGATGATTGAAGCCCGTATCGTTAGCGCTACAGACACCTTTAGTAAAGAGATTGGCGTAAGCTGGGGCATATTATCAAATGGTGCGGCTAATAACCGTAACTTGCTAGTTGGTGGCAGTCAGCAGACGCTTGCCGATCTTAAAGATTTCGATATTGAGACGACCACAGTTAATGGTCAAACGGTCTCTTATCCCTCTTATAACATCAGTCGTCCTGACAACTTAAACGTTGATCTAGGCGTCAGTAACCCTGCTGGTAGTATTGCTTTTGGTTTACTTGGTATCTCAGACTTGATGTTAGATCTTGAGCTCTCAGCCCTGCAAGCCGATAATCGCGGTGAAGTCATCTCAACACCGAAGATTTTGACTGCCGATAAACAAACGGCAAAAGTCTCATCAGGTACGCAGATACCTTATCAAGAGGCGGCCGCCAGTGGGGCAACGACGACTAGCTTTAGAGAGGCTGCTTTAAGTCTTGAGGCCACACCAAATATCACCCCTGACGGCAAAATTGGTCTGCAACTCTTGATTACTAACGGCACGCCGACCATTATTAATAATCAGGTTGCTATCTCTGAGGACTCCATCTCAACCAATGTCATTGTTGAAGATGGACAAACTATTGTATTGGGCGGTGTATTCAAAAACCGTACTAATAATGAGGTAACCAAAGTCCCGTTCTTAGGCGATTTACCTTATATTGGTCGTGCTTTCCGCCGTGATGTACGCAGCAACAATAAAGAAGAGCTACTGATCTTTATTACCACTAGATTAGTCAACGATGGCATAAGCCGTTTAGAATAAACTAGCTATAAAGTGACATAACGAAGCAAGCTTAACGGCTTGTTTTTTTATGGGAAATTTTTATAAAATATAGATGGGCTTGAGGTGTAATAGCGATTTTTATCGTGAGTAAGCTTTTATCACGTACAGGTTTTTATCGTGAATAGTGAATTACATTACTAGCCAGAATATTACTGACGTTGTATCATAGCTAATTTAGCTGAGTGAGTATTATGTTGAAGGAGTTACCTTCGGTATTCTTAGTAGGGCCGATGGGATCGGGGAAAACGACGATAGGTCGACTGCTTGCCAAACAGCTGAGTCGCGAGTTTGTAGATAGTGACTGGTATATCGAATCGCAGACAGGTGCTGATATTGCTTGGATATTTGCTAAAGAAGGGGAAGCTGGGTTTAGAGTACGCGAAACTCGAGCTATCGATGAGCTAACTCGGCACAGTCAAATCGTCCTTGCAACGGGCGGCGGCGCCGTTATATCTGCTGAAAATAGAAAGTTTTTGCATGAGCGCGGCGTCGTCGTGTATTTAAATGCCTCAGTCGACGTGCAGATGATACGTACTGCAAAAGATAAGTCGCGACCGCTATTGCAACAGCCCAATCCTCGCCAAATATTACAAAATCTCTACCTAATACGTGATCCCTTATACCGGCAAATCGCGCATATTATTATGCCTACAGGTCATACTTATCCACGGTATATGGTCAATCAATTATTGCGACAGCTGGAGATTTTTTTTAGTGAAAATGGGGCGGAAGTTTTAGCCTCTATTGCCGATGCTAAGGCTGGTATAAATACAGATATAGATACCAATATTGACAATAGTATCAATATTGGTTTTGTGTCAAAAAAACAGTAAGGTAAATATTTACCTTTGCAGACAATAGAATACTAGGAGTATAACATGAGCCCCAATTTGGTTGATGATAGCTTAAGTGTACATACTCAAAGTCATGATTACCCGATAGTCATCACTGCGCAAAACGCTACGGCTATAAGCGACATGGCAGCGCAAATCACTCCTTTTATTAGCGCTAGGCAAGTATTGATCGTCACTAATGATACGGTAGCGCCACTATATCTAGCCAGACTGCAAGCACAGCTAGAGACTCAGTTTACAGTTGCAGTCTGTATTTTGCCTGATGGTGAGCAGTATAAGAATCAGTCCAGCATCAATAAAATATATGACGTGCTTATGGCGCAGCACTTCAATCGTGATGTAACCTTGATCGCACTCGGTGGTGGAGTGATCGGCGATATGACGGGTTTTGCAGCCGCCAGCTTTATGCGCGGGGTCAATTTTATCCAAATACCAACGACGCTGTTATCACAAGTAGATTCAAGCGTCGGTGGTAAAACAGGTATCAATCACCGCCAAGGCAAAAACATGATTGGTGCATTTTGGCAGCCGCAGATGGTGCTGGCAGATATGAATACTTTGCAAACTTTGCCAGCCCGCGAGCTCTCGGCAGGGCTAGCTGAGGTGATTAAGTACGCGCTTATTATGGATATTGAGTTTTTGAGCTGGCTTGAGGATAATCTGCCAGCGATGATGGCGCTAGATTTGGAAGTATTAGCTATAGCGGTAAAGCGCTGCTGCCAGTATAAAGCCGACATCGTGGCGCAAGATGAGCGCGAATCGGGGATAAGAGCCATATTGAACTTTGGTCATACCTTTGGTCATGTCATTGAGACCCATGAGGGCTATGGCAAGTGGTTACATGGTGAGGCGGTGGCAGCAGGTATGGTGCAAGCTGCTCAACTATCACATAGGCTTGGCTGGATAAGCGATGCAGATGTAGCACGCGTAAAGCGAGTATTGATCTTGGCCAATCTACCGATTACACCACCGCCTATAGCACTAGAGACTGCGCTTAGCCTGATGGGGCATGATAAAAAAGTCAAACAAGGACAAATCCGTCTTATTTTGTTAAAATCACTAGGTAAAGCGGTATTGACTACTGACTTCGATAATCAACTGCTTACTGACGTATTGTCGCAACAGCATTAATGAATGCTGGCTTATAATGAAGCTATTTTAAAGTTGCCTTTTATACCTTTTCAAGGAAATTCTCATGGCGCACTCGAGCTCAACGACTCGCTCTAATAGTAAGTCATATCGTCGCCAAGCATTAATTTGGTTGATGGTGACATTACTACTAGGAGTGGTAACTGCTTTGGTTTGGATGGCCAGCCAAACGCCTGCAATTGGTGCCAAGATTGAAAACGCGCCTATCGCCACGCCGCAAGTCACCGCCAGCGAGCTTGAGCAACCGCTATCTATTGAGTCATTACACGAGCTTGATGCTGATGTACAACCGATTAACTTCGAAGATACCGTACGTGATCTACGCAATTATCCTGATGAGTTCAAAGACAAAGGCTACTTGCTTGCCAATAAAGGTAAATGGACCGTGCAAGTGATGAATGTGGCTGAGAACGATGTCATCGTCAGCTATTTAGAAGGGCGCAAAGATCGCAAGAAATTTGCCTATTTTCGCTATCGTGATGAGGACAATAAGATACGTTATATGCTCACGTATGGTCTCATGAGTAGTCCACAAGAGGCGGTAGGTGGCGCAAAGCTGATAGATTTTGGCCTGCCTGCTGATGTACGGGTATTACCTGAAGAGGTCAATCGTTACGTCAGTATCATAGACAATTATGAGCGTCCGCAGCCTATCAAGGATCTGAGCACTAAACGCACCCGATCCGTCAAGCTCAAGCCTACAAAGCGTGAAGTGCCCGTTCGTCAAAGAGCGCCCGTCATTGTTAAGGACAACAGCGATGACAGTGCTACTACTGCCAGCCAAACATCTACTAATAATAGTAATAACAACAATAATAATGCGGAAAGTATTCGCCAGTCAAACGACAATTCGGAGACTTTAACCGTCAATGAAGAGCGCATCTTATCATCTGAAAACGATGTGCCGCCTGCTAAGCAAGAGGTGAAAAAACCGCCAGTAGTTGCCACACCCAAACCGCCAAGCTCAGCGACTAACCCGAGTAAACCGCAAGAGAGTAGTCCTAAAAAGCCAGTAGCAAATACGGATAAAGCCGGTAGCAAAAACAATACTGATAGCATGAAAGAGCTAATAGAGGAGAAAAGTGAGTAATTCTCTTAATTAGCTGCTATTTATTTATTTTTTATTTATCAATCTTTATTAAAGCTATGGTTAATAGTGATTTTCCATAGCCAAAAATCTCAATCGCTAACTGGTGATTGAGATTTTTTTATACAGCCCCTATCCATCTAATTTTATTTTATAACTAATAGCAAACCCAAGAATACGATTGACACAGCTAAACTCGCTAAACCTATTAAATATAGTACTTGCACAAGTTTGCCATGTTACCCTAATCTTGGGACAGAGTATAAAATCAGCACAGTTTATAGAAAAGACTGGATTTTTTTGCTCTCATTCACTAATATAACTTTAGGCGACGCTCTGTATAGTTATCGTAAATTACGGTTAATGTAGCTGTTTTATAATATTTCGCTATACCCTAACGTTTTTAAGCGCTGTCATTTGCAAACTTGAGTAAAGCTTTTGCATAAGACATCTCTTTTCTTCTCATACCCTTCATTTGGGCTATTGAGACGCTCAAATATGGAGCGTCTAATATCTATATTTAGCGATTGGCAAATAACTGAGTTTTGAGAGTTGACTGCCCATAATCGCCTAGCTTTTGCTGCAATAAGTTCTTACGGCAACAAGCGATTTGTTATATATAAAGGCATAAAATAAGCTATTAGTTCTCAAGCCATTGTTGCAAGGTGGTTTATCTCTTAATCAGATGAATAGTTGACAAGTATTTTTGTCAATATAGTAAAATAGCATATCACTGCTCATCTCACCATCTATTAATCCGCTTATTGGAATATTAAGTATTAGCCCGTTCTGCCTGCGTAATAGAGCGTACGATCTGCATTGGATCGTACGCTACTTGCTCATTAAAAAGGATTAGCCATGTCAATGATTTCCTCGCACACTCATCTGGCCACTCCAGATGACTTTTCTGATAACTGTGGTTTTGGTTTAATCGCTCATATTGAGGGACAAGCCAGCCATGACTTAGTCAAAACTGCTATTCACAGCTTGAGCTGTATGACGCATCGTGGCGGTGTCGCCGCTGATGGTAAGACGGGTGACGGCTGTGGTTTACTGCTAGCGACGCCTAAGAGCTTTTTTGCAGCTATCGCAAGTGAGCAGCACCTCGCCATTACTGATAACTTCGCCGTTGGCATGGTATTTGTTAACTTAGATAAAGACCAAGCTGAGCATAGCGAGCAAATCTTAAGCGAGGAAATCATCGCGCAAGATTTGACGGTTGCAGGCTGGCGTGATGTGCCTGTTAATCTTGATATAGTTGGTGAGATCGGGCGTGAGACTTTACCTGGCTTTAAGCAAATATTTGTCAACGCACCAGATGACTTAAATGCTGATGACTTTAACCGTAAGCTATTTATCGCACGCAAAAAAGCCGAGCAACGTCTGACGAATGATGAACTATTTTATGTTTGCTCATTGAGCTGTCAGACCATCATCTACAAAGGTCTGGTGATGCCGTCAGACTTGCCAGCGTTCTTTACGGATTTAAAAGATGAGCGTTTGGCCTCACATATTGTGGTATTTCATCAGCGCTTCTCGACTAACACTTTACCGCGTTGGCCATTAGCTCAGCCATTTCGCTATCTGGCGCATAATGGTGAGTTGAACACGATTACCGGTAACCGCAATTGGGCTGAGGCGCGTACGCCGAAGCTTAAATCCGCTAAACTGCCGAATCTAAGTGAGCTGACACCTCTGGTCAATAGCACCGGTTCAGACTCATCAAGCTTAGATAACATGCTTGAGGTACTGATGTCGGGCGGTATGAGCCTGTTTCATTCGATGTCAATTCTAGTGCCGCCAGCATGGCAAAATGTCGATAGTATGGACATGGATCTGCGCGCGTTTTATGAGTTTTACTCGCAGCATATGGAGGCGTGGGATGGTCCAGCAGGTCTGGTCATTCAAGATGGTCGCTATGCCGTCTGTATGCTCGATCGTAATGGTTTGCGCCCCTCGCGTTGGGTCACCACTAAGAACGGTTATATCACGGTAGCCTCTGAAATTGGTGTGTGGGACTATGCGCCAAAAGATGTGCTGGCAAAAGGTCGAGTTGGACCGGGTCAGATGCTAGTGATTGATACTTTGACAGGGCAAGTTATGGATAATAAAACCATAGCAACGCTACTCAAAAAAGCGCATCCGTATCGTAAATGGTTACGTGAGCAGGCTACACGTATTCGTGATGATGAACGCATTGAAGAGCAAATCGCCGCACAGGCGTGTCGTGGAATACCTCTTAAAACATTACAAAAGATGTATCACGTCACTAACGAAGAGCGTACCGAAATCATTCGCCCCAATGCCGAAAACGGTCAAGAGCCCGTCGGCTCGATGGGTGATGATACGCCGATGGCGGTCTTGTCACAGCAAATACGTCATGTTGGTGACTTTTTCCGTCAGCAGTTTGCGCAGGTGACCAATCCACCGATTGATCCGCTACGTGAATCTATCGTCATGTCGCTACAGACTTGTCTTGGTGCGCAGACTAATATATTTGCGCCTACGGCCATGGACGCGCATCGTATTATTTTATCCTCGCCTGTACTATCAGCTAGCAAAATGCAGCAGATTGAGAACCTTGATGATCCTGCCTTTGGGATCGCTCGTATTAACCTAAATTATGATTTAAATTTAGAGTTATCAGAAGCTATTACTACTATTTGCGAGCAAGTGGCTAGCGCTATTCGTGCAGGTCAAACGCTGATCGTACTCTCTGATAAAGACATCAGCGCTGATAAAGTACCTGCCAACGCTATTATGGTTACAGGTGCAGTGCATCATTATCTAATCGCACAGGGCATTCGTACCGATGCTAACTTAATTATTGAGACAGGTCTGGCGCGTGATTCTCATCAAGTAGCGGTGCTAATCGGCTTTGGCGCAACTTGCGTCTATCCTTATTTAGCTTATGACGTTATTGATGACTTAGTCGCTACTGGTGAGCTACTGGGCGATCCGATTCAAGCACGGGTTAACTTCCGTAAGGGCTTGGATAAGGGATTATTAAAAATTCTATCAAAGATGGGCATCTCAACGATCGTCTCTTATCGCGGTGCACAGTTGTTTGAAGCGGTTGGCTTGTCTGAGGAAGTGGTCAATCTTTGCTTTAAGGGTGTGCAAAGTCGGATTAAAGGCGCAACCTTTGCTGATTTAGCAGCAGACCAAGCGCAGCTAGCTGCCAATGCCTATAAACGCCGTATGCCCCTCGATCAAGGTGGATTATTGAAATTTGTCTTTAATAAAGAATATCATGCCTTTAATCCAGACGTGATTAACAGCTTGCATACCGCCGTACGTACAGGCGACTACGAGAACTATCGTAACTATGCCAATATCGTCAATAGTCGTCCGATTGCAACTTTACGTGATTTGTTAGCGCTTAAGACCGATAATCCTATCGCTGTCGATGACGTCGAAGATATGACCAAGATACTCAAACGCTTTGACTCTGCTGGCATGTCGCTTGGCGCTTTATCTCCTGAAGCGCACGAATCAATCGCTATGGCGATGAATACCATTGGCGGGCGCTCAAACTCAGGTGAGGGCGGGGAAGACCCTGTACGTTACGGCACGCTACGTAACTCTAAAATTAAGCAAGTCGCTTCTGGTCGCTTTGGAGTGACACCTGCTTATCTTCGTTCAGCAGAAGTCATGCAGATTAAAGTTGCACAAGGGGCAAAACCAGGTGAGGGTGGTCAATTGCCAGGTGGTAAGGTCAATGCGTTGATTGCCCGTTTGCGTTACTCAGTACCAGGGGTAACTCTGATTTCACCGCCGCCGCATCATGATATTTACTCTATCGAAGATTTAGCGCAGCTGATTTTTGATCTTAAACAAGTCAATCCTGATGCCCTAGTGTCAGTCAAGCTAGTTTCGCGTCCAGGGGTTGGCACTATCGCTACGGGAGTGGCAAAAGCTTATGCTGATCTGATCACTATTTCAGGCTATGATGGTGGTACAGCAGCATCGCCGTTATCTTCGATTCATCATGCCGGCTCGCCATGGGAGCTTGGACTGGCTGAGACTCATCAGTCGCTACGAGTCAATGGCCTGCGCGATAAAGTACGCGTGCAGACCGATGGTGGTCTCAAAACTGGCCTTGATGTGGTAAAAGCGGCGATCTTAGGAGCTGAGAGCTTCGGCTTCGGTACGACACCGATGATCGCGGTTGGCTGTAAATATTTGCGTATCTGTCATCTCAATAACTGTCCAACAGGGGTTGCCACTCAAAAAGCTGAATTACGCGATGAGCACTATATCGGTGAAGCTGAAATGCTTATTAACTTCTTTAAGTTTGTGGCGACCGAAACTCGTGAATGGCTTGCCGCTTTAGGGGTGCGTAGTATGGAGGAGCTGGTTGGTCGTACTGACCTGCTTGAAGTATTAGAGGGCACTACAGCTAAACAGCAGCATTTGGATTTGTCGCCGCTATTATTTAGTCATCCTGCCGCTAGCGGTAAGCCGCAAACTTGTCAAGTAGAGCGTAATGAGCCGTTCGATAAAGGTCTACTCGCTGAGCAAATGATCAACGATATGGGTCTTAGCATTCGTAAAGGTCAGGGCGGCGACTATAGCTATTCGATTGGCAACTGCGATCGCTCTATCGGTGCACGTATCTCAGGTGAGATTGCCCAGTTATGGGGTAATCTGGGCATGAGCGATATGCCGATTAATTTGCATTTGACAGGTACTGCAGGTCAAAGTCTAGGCGTTTGGAACGCAGGTGGGCTAAACATTGAGCTTGAGGGCGATGCCAATGACTACGTTGGTAAAGGCATGGCAGGTGGCGAGATTGTCATCTATCCACCAAAGGATTCAAGCTTTGTCGCTCATGAGACCGCTATTATAGGTAATACTTGTCTATACGGCGCTACTGGCGGTAAGCTCTATGCAGCGGGTACCGCAGGTGAGCGTTTCGGGGTAAGAAACTCAGGCGCCCAAGTCGTTGTTGAAGGTACAGGCGATCACTGCTGTGAGTATATGACAGGTGGTATTGTCACTATCCTTGGACGTACAGGCCTTAACTTTGGCGCGGGCATGACGGGCGGCTTCGCTTATGTACTAGATATGGATGGTGACTTCTTTGATCGCTGTAATCATGAGCTGATCGATCTTAATCGTATCTCTAGTGAGCAGACCGAAGAGCATCGTATCTACTTACAGCAGGTGATACAGAACCATGTCGATAAGACTAATAGCGCATGGGGTCAGACCATATTGGCTGATTTTGAGCATTATGTGCGCAAGTTTTATTTGGTTAAACCAAAAGCGGCAAGCATCGTAAATCTATTGAAAACAACGATGGCAGATCCGCAGTAATTTGACCTTTAAAACTGACTATATAAGAGATGACATCATGGCAAAACGCTTAGAGAATAACTATCAGTTTTTAGAAGTACCCAGACTTGAACCGATGAAAAAAGACGTCGTCACTCGTGCTACTGAGTTTGTGGAGATTTATACTCCGCTTGAGAGCGAAGCAGTGGCTAGTCAGTCACATCGCTGCCTTGAGTGCGGTAATCCATATTGTGAATGGAAATGTCCTGTACATAATTACATTCCTAACTGGCTTAAGCTTGCGAGTGAAGGGCAAATATTTCAGGCAGCTGAACTGTGCCACCGTACGAATACTCTGCCTGAGGTTTGCGGACGTGTCTGTCCACAAGATCGTCTATGTGAAGGCGCTTGTACACTGAACGACGGTTTTGGTGCGGTGACTATCGGTAATGTCGAAAAATACATTAACGATACCGCCTTTGCTCTTGGCTGGCGTCCCGATATGTCAGAGGTAGTTTGGACTGATAAAAAAGTCGCGATCATCGGTGCAGGACCCGCAGGTTTAGGCTGCGCCGATATCTTAGTTAGAAATGGTGTCAAGCCAGTACTATTTGATAAGAGACCTGAGATTGGTGGTCTGCTCACCTTTGGTATTCCTGAATTCAAGATGGAAAAAGACGTCATGCGCAATCGCCGTATCATCTTTGAAGGCATGGGCATGGAGTTCCGTCTTGAGACTGAGATTGGGGTTGACGTGAGTATCGATGAGCTCATGCGCGATTATGATGCGGTATTTATGGGTATGGGCGCTTATACTTATATGCGTGGCGGCTTTGCTGGTGAAGAGCTTGAAGGAGTCCATGACGCGCTAGACTTCCTAATTGCAAACGTCAATCGCTGCAATGACTGGGAAAAAGATCCGACAGAATACGTTGATTTTAAGGGTAAAAAAGTAGTGGTGCTCGGCGGCGGTGATACAGCGATGGACTGTAATCGTACCAGTATTCGCCAAGGTGCTGAGCAAGTGGTTTGTGCTTATCGTCGTGATGAAGAAAATATGCCAGGCTCGCGCCGTGAAGTGGTCAATGCTCGTGAAGAAGGGGTTGAGTTTTTATTCAATCGCCAGCCCATAGAAATCGTTGGCTTAAACGGTAAGGTCAATGCGGTAAAAGTGGTTACTACTCAATTAGGCGCTCCTGATAATCGTGGCCGCAGCCGCCCTGAACCGATCCCTAACTCTGAGGAGATCATTCCGTGCGATGCGGTTATTATGGCTTTTGGTTTCCGTCCTAGTCCTGCCGATTGGTTCGATAGTCAGCAAGTAGCGATGAATAGCTCAGGCTTAGTGATCGCACCTGAAGTGCAAACCTTTAAATTCCAGACCAAAAACCCAAAGATATTTGCAGGTGGCGACATGGTACGTGGTTCAGATTTAGTAGTGACCGCTATTTGGGAAGGGCGCGAAGCCGCTGAGGGTATTTTGGATTATTTAGAAGTTTAAGTTTCTAGGGTATTGATTTACCTTTATAATTGATCTAGCTTTTATTTAGACAGGTAACGTCTTTTATCTTTTAATAGGTAAAAGGCGTTATTTTTTGGTTAAGTGACAACTAAAAAGTAGTTGTATACCCTAATATTTTTATTTATCTTAATGACAAAAAGAGTACT